>NZ_JAAZQY010000009.1:0-80750 GCF_012371315.1 Acinetobacter sp. A1 | reverse complement strand
ATTGCAGCTGTTAAAGTTGTTTTACCATGGTCAACGTGACCGATTGTGCCCACGTTAACGTGTGGCTTATTACGTTCGAACTTAGCCTTAGCCATGAGATCTTCCTTTTTAAAACGACTCATGGAGGATCACTCCATGAGCATTAGGTTTTTAACTATGAATTAGTTTGCGCTTATAGTAATCGAAAGATTACTCGTCGTCACCTTTTTTACCACCAGACTGGAATTTAGCAATGATGCCATCAGCCACGTTACGTGGAGTTTCAGCATATTTAGCAAATTCCATAGAGTAAGTCGCACGACCTTGAGACATAGAACGCATATGAGTTGCGTAACCAAACATCTCTGCAAGTGGAACTTCAGCACGAATTGCTTTAGTACCGCCAGGTAAGTCGTCCATACCTTGAACCATACCACGACGACGGTTTAAGTCACCCATGATATCGCCCATGTAGTCTTCTGGAGTTTCTACTTCAACTTTCATGATTGGTTCAAGAAGGATAGGATCTGCTTTCATGAAACCATCACGGAATGCGTAAGAACCTGCCATTTTGAACGATAATTCGTCAGAGTCGACATCGTGGTAAGAACCGTCGAACAATGTAGCTTTAATGCCTACAACTGGGTAACCAGCCAAGACACCATTCTTCATACGTTCTTGAATACCTTTGTCAACCGCACCGAAGAATTCTTTAGGTACTACACCACCTACAACTTCTTCAGCGAATTCGTAATCTTTACCAGCTTCAGGATCAAGCGGCTCTAAACGTACGAATACGTGACCGAATTTACCTTTACCACCAGTTTGACGAACGAACTTACCTTCTTGTTCGATAGACTTTTTGATCGTTTCACGGTAAGCAACCATTGGTTTACCAATGTTCGCTTCAACGTTGAATTCACGCTTCATACGGTCAACGATGATGTCAAGGTGAAGCTCACCCATACCCGCAATAATCGTTTGGCCAGATTCTTCGTCTGTACGTACGCGGAATGAAGGGTCTTCTTTCGCCAAGCGACCTAAAGCTACTGACATTTTTTCTTGGTCAGCTTTAGTCTTAGGTTCAACAGCCAATGCAATTACTGGCTCTGGGAATTCCATACGCTCTAGTGTAATCACTGCGTTTTCGTCACACAATGTATCACCAGTCGTTGTATCTTTAAGACCTACACACGCTGCGATATCACCCGCACGAATTTCTTCGATGTCGTGACGGTCATTTGCGTGCATCTGTACGATACGACCAATACGCTCACGCTTCATTTTCACTGGGTTATAAACCGGGCTACCCGCTTTAAGAACACCTGAGTAAACACGTACGAACGTTAAGTTACCAACGAATTTGTCGTTCATGATTTTGAACGCTAACGCAGCAAACGGAGCTTCATCAGACGCTTCACGAGAATCTTCAGTTTCGTCTTTGTCGTCTAAGATACCTTTAATTGCTTCAACGTCAGTTGGTGCGGGTAAGAATTCAATTACTGCGTCCAACATACGTTGAACACCTTTGTTTTTGAATGCTGAACCACACATTGCAGGTTGAATTTCACCCGCTAATGTACGTTGACGTAAACCAGCAATGATTTCTTCTTTAGAAAGTTCACCATTTTCTAGGTACTTGTCCATGAGTTCTTCTGATGCTTCAGCAGCAGCTTCAACCATGTTAGTACGCCATTCTTCAGCAGTTGCTTGAAGATCAGCTGGAATCTCGCCGTATTCAAACTTCATACCTTGAGAAGCTTCATCCCAGATGATTGACTTCATTTCGATTAAGTCAATAACACCTGTAAATGTGTCTTCTGCGCCCACTGGAACAACGATAGGCACTGGGTTAGCACCCAAACGTGTCTTCATTTGTTCAACTACGCGGAAGAAGTTTGCACCAGTACGGTCCATTTTGTTAACGAACGCTAAACGAGGTACTTTATATTTGTTTGCTTGACGCCATACAGTTTCAGACTGAGGTTGTACACCACCTACAGCACAGTAAACCATACATGCACCGTCAAGAACACGCATAGAACGCTCAACTTCGATTGTGAAGTCAACGTGTCCCGGGGTGTCAATTACGTTAATACGGTGTTGGTCAAATTGGTTAGCCATACCTTTCCAGAAGCATGTTACAGCTGCTGAGGTAATAGTAATACCACGTTCTTGCTCTTGTTCCATCCAGTCAGTTGTTGCTGAACCTTCGTGAGTTTCACCAAGTTTGTGACTTTCACCTGTATAGAACAAAATACGTTCTGAAGTTGTTGTTTTACCCGCATCGATGTGCGCAGAGATACCAATGTTACGGTAACGAGAAATTGGGGTTTGACGTGCCATGATTTCTAGCATTCCTAAATTTTGTTGTTTAAAACAGGACGCTTTAAGCTGCTTAGCAACTTAAAGCGATTTGATGACAACTCAGTGACAACTGATTCATCACCCTCCTGATTAGGGCCTGTTTTATCCGCTTAGAAACGGTAGTGAGAGAAGGCTTTGTTGGCTTCAGCCATACGGTGCACATCTTCACGTTTTTTGATCGCTGCGCCTTTACCTTCAGATGCATCAAGCAACTCGCCAGCAAGACGTAACGCCATAGTTTTTTCAGAACGCTTAGCAGCAGCATCTACCAACCAACGCATCGCTAGAGCAGTACGACGGGATGGGCGTACTTCCATAGGAACTTGATAAGTAGCACCACCAACACGGCGTGCTTTTACTTCGACCATTGGACGAACTTTTTCAAGCGTAGCTTCAAAAAATTCAACTGGGTCTACTTTAGATTTTTCTTGAACGCGGTCTAAAGCACCGTAAACGATACTTTCAGCAATAGACTTTTTACCATCTTGCATTACGTGGTTCATGAATTTAGCGATTGTTTGGCTGCTGAATTTAGGATCCGGAAGGATTTCACGAGCAGCGACTACGCGACGTCTTGGCATTTTAAACTACCTATAAATATGACACTTCAGGGTGATCCAGCCGTAGCACAAAGTGTCGTGTGCATTTCGCTGGCCTTACTACACGTCGCTTGAATTTCACAAAATTAAATGCAGAAATCAGACAAGCGAGACGATAAAGGATTGCAGTTCTAAGAACTAAGACTAATCTTTAAAAGATTATTTCTTAGGACGTTTAGCACCGTATTTAGAACGTGACTGGTTACGATCTTTCACGCCAGCACAGTCTAAAGAACCACGAACGGTATGGTAACGTACACCTGGTAAGTCTTTAACACGACCACCACGGATAAGAACAACACTGTGCTCTTGTAGGTTGTGACCTTCACCACCGATGTAGCTAGAAACTTCAAAACCTGAAGTTAAGCGAACACGGCAAACTTTACGCATTGCTGAGTTAGGTTTTTTAGGTGTAGTTGTGTAAACACGTGTACAAACACCACGACGTTGTGGACAAGCCTTCAACGCAGGAACTTTTGATTTTTCAACCAAAGTCGTACGACCCTTACGGATCAACTGATTTGTTGTTGCCATGTGGCAATTCTCCCGTTAATAAAAAGCCCCAAAAACATACTACTTTTTGAGGGCATGCAATTGTAAGCGAAGATAGAAAAATGGTCAATATTTCATAGGCAGTTAAAACAGCAACCATTTTCCTACTTATCACTTGTTTTTATTCAGCTTTTGGTTTTCGTGCAGTGGTACGTGTTCTTGGCTTTTTTGTAACCTTTGTTTCACTTGCATTTACTGGCTCTGCATGTTTTTCTGAAACAATTTCAGCCACTTGAGTTGAATCTTCTACAGCATCCAAGTCATCTTCTAGTGCATATTCGTCTGCTTCTTCAACAGGAACAGCGGTTTTTTGTGGTGCAACTTCAGCATGTGGTTCCAGCATTTGATCTGCCAATTCTTCTAACCCCTGCTGAATATTTTCATCCACCTGTGTTTCGGTTGCATCCACTTTGTCAGATTTTTTCTGTACTTTGACTTTACGGATGCTTTGATGATCCGTTAGTACTTGTGTGGTCGCATCAGAAGGTTCTGCAGCTTGTTTATTTGTATCTAATGACTCATCTTTATTTGTATCTAATGACTCATCTAGATTCTCTTGAGCCTTATCTTCACCTTTTAACTGTTCCAATAGTTTAGGCGCAGCCTGTGCAAGTAATTCTAACGACTTTTCATAGGCATGAATGGCAGATAAATTGCTGTCTTTATGTTGAATTAAATAGCTGCGAGCGTTGGAGAATACTTGTTGCGCTTTGTGATGTACATCTTCTACCAATTTCCAACTATATACGGCACTGACCGATGCTGTTGCAACAGGCGTGAGTTTATTCAACATAGAAAACTTAGGTACGCTGTTTAGCCACGGCCATTTGGCTTCACCCTGTTCATTTAAAAAGTATTTTTTCAGGGACTCATAGTCATTACTTGAACCCAACAGGTTTTGTAATTGGTGTACATCATGCGTTTGCAACATATTGGATAGGGTTTTAAGTCCCATCAGCACCGCTTGCTTTTCTGCAATCACACCTAAATCAATTTGTTTGAAAATAAACTGTACGATTTCTTGTTCAGTTTCTTTATTCAGTTCAAAACCGTAAGCACGACCCACCTGATAGATTGTACGCAACGACATAATGATTGATGCAGGTACATCAATCGTTGAACCAATTACCCCTGTTGCCCCTGTCAATGCACCTTGCAGGGAGGCAATCCATTTGTTTTGCTCCGCCAGTGCCTGACCAATACGTTTGGAACGATCGACATCTTGTGTCAGTTCTTCTAAATCACGCACACCCGCCTGATCGAGCACAGCATCGACTGAACTAATGTTAGAACTAAAATTGTTGAGCTGATCAAAAAAGTAATCTGAAATTTTGTCGGAAAAATCTGGAGAAACAAAACTGGCAACCTGATTAACACGAGTGTAGTGACGACCGAGTAACTGACGTGACACTTGTGGAATATGCTGTCTGAGCATGTGTTGAGGATTGTCATAATGGTGCGCCTGAAATGGGCTGTAACTACGTGCCTGACCTTCAATAATTTGTCCTGCATTGGAACGTGGCTCCTGCTTGGTTGCTGTACTTGGTGCAACCTGCTGCAAAACATGCATGCCTGTACTGCTGAGCTTTTTAGCCACTCCAATCGCATTCGAGAAGAATCCGCTTGTTTGTTTATTATTAGAATCTGACATTCTTACTCCTCATTTTAATTTCTATGATTTATAGGTAAATACTAGGTGTAGTCTAAGTTTATCTCAATATGATTGTGTATCTTTTGGTTGGCTTCCTGCATCCATTCTGCTGTGTTTTGGTGGTTTGAACACTGCTGCAAAGTGGCATCATATTTGCCATAAGAATTCAAAATTCTTTCTGTTATTATGAACGCAATTGAAAGACATGAGTCATCCCGTATCAGGCACAGCTGTGCAATTGCGGTGTTCGGCTCAACATTATCACCATATAAGGGATCTGTAGATGAAACGTGTTGTAATCACCGGCATGGGCATTAACTCGTGCATTGGTAATACTTTAGAAGCTGTGACTCATTCTTTACAAAACGGTATTTCTGGAACACGTTCCAACCCAACGTATGCTGAACTGAATTTCAAGAGCCATGTAAGTGCAGCTGCTGAACAAAATTTTGACCACATTGACCGTAAATTAAAACGCTTTATGGGCGTGTGTGCGATGTACGCTTACAACGCTGCAGTCGATGCGATTGAACATGCTGGCTTAAAGCAAGAAGATTTAGCAGGTAACCCACGTTACGGTATCGCGGGTGGTTCTGGCGGTAACTCAACTGCATCTGTTGCAGAAATGATCGAGTTACTTGAAGAAAAAGGCGCACGTAAAATTGGTCCTTTCTTCGTACCACGTAACATGTCGAACACGATTACAGCTAACTTGGGCGTTGCGTTCAAATTACAAGGGATCGCTCACTCAATTACTAGCGCATGCGCAACTTCTGCAGATGCAATTGGTTATGCCTACAACCTAATTCAATTGGGTAAACAAGATTTAATGCTTGCAGGTGGCGGTGAAGAAGATCACTGGTCACAAAGCTTATTGTTTGATGCGATGGGCGCATTATGTTCTAAATACAATGACACACCTGAAACAGCATCTCGTCCGTATTCTGCAGACCGCGACGGTTTCGTGATTGCTGGTGGTGGTGGTTTCGTGGTGCTTGAATCACTTGAACACGCTCAAGCGCGTGGTGCAAATATCTTAGCTGAAGTTGTGGCTTATGCTGCCAACTCTGACGGCGCAGACATGGTTGCACCAAGCGGTGAAGGTGCAACACGTTGTATCCTCATGGCTTTAGACGAAGCAAAACAACACGGTGTAGAAAAAATTGACTATGTGAACACTCATGGTACTTCTACCCCTGCGGGTGATGTAACAGAATTAAAAGCCATGGAACGTGCATTTGGCGAAGGTCAAGTTCCTGCACTTAGCTCAACGAAGTCAATGACAGGTCACAGCTTGGGCGCCGCTGGTGTTCAAGAAGCAATTTACTCTGTCTTGATGATGCAAAACGACTTTATCGCACCAAACATCAACGTTACTGAACTAGATGAAGGCGCAAAACCATTTGATATCGTACTTGAAAAACGTGACACAAAATTGAATACTGTGATGAGTAACAGTTTCGGTTTTGGCGGTGTAAATGCCTGCCTTATTTTCAAGAAGTGGGATGAATAATCTCCATAGGATGATCGATGGATGCACCTTCTGATGCTTTTTTATGGGTAAAAGCATTACATATTATTGCTGTGGTTTGTTGGTTCGCTGCATTGTTCTACCTACCACGTTTATATGTTTACCATGCCATGAGTGAAGATACGCTGAGCCATCAGCGTTTCGAAATCATGGAGCGCAAGTTGTACCGAGGGATTATGTGGCCATCTATGATTGCCACCCTCATTACGGCACACTTTTTGGTAGATTGGGGTGATGCCACCCGCAATTACCACGATGCGTTATGGTTTTACCTGAAAGTTGCATTGGTGGGTTTATTGGTGATTTATCACTTGGTTTGTGGCTACTACCGTCAGAAATTGATTGGTAATGCACATTACAAATCACATAAGTTCTGGCGATTCTTCAATGAAATGCCAACAGTTTTGTTACTGGCAATTGTGATTTTAGTGGTGGTTAAGCCGCAATTCTAAGCGTTAAACCTCAACATCTAGATACGTCCAACTTAACTCAATTGCAATTGAGTTAGAAAAAAACCTCAGCTCTATATGAACTGAGGTTTTTTATTGACTTCAGCCTTATTTATTTTTGATAGATTGGATTGCGTGATAAGACTTAAACCCTAAGGCTTCTGCTTGTTTCTGCTGAGATTGAGGAATAGTCACGATGGCAATTCGTCCATCCGCCCCACCACAGACTTGTGCATACATTCTTCCATCTGAACCCACACGAGCCTGATATACCTGAATCTGTGCCTGCTGCAAACGTTGGCTAATCTCAGCAACAGTTAAACCAGTGTCAGGCTCACACTGACGATGTTGCAATGAGGTGTACATTTCAATCTGTGCTGCGGACTCTGGAAGTGTGGGTATGCTATTCACGCATGCCGTCATCAGTACTGAAACTGCCACAAAAGTAATCGATTGACTGACTCGCTTCATCACAACCTCCTTCTCAATCTGGATATGAAGATTGAAGCATGATCCTGCCTAAAGCTCTGCGGTAAAAATGCAAACAAATATAGCCCCAAAATTAAGGCAACTCTGCAACTACCGACAAAATTTGTGCAAAATACTGAATTCGATATTTTGGAGCAGCTAAATCTAACTCCTGTGCTGAGCCATAGCCATATTCAACTGCGACACAATCTATGCCATTAGCACGTGCGCCTAAAATATCGTGCTCACGATCTCCAATCATTAAACACTGCTCAGGCTGCAATTGTTCTTGCTGCAAAATATAGTGAATAAGGTCTACTTTATTGGTACGGTCGCCATTCAACTCGCTACCATATGGATATTCAAAATATTGCAATAAATCAAAATGGTCTAAAATTTGGCGTGCATAAACTTCAGGTTTGGCTGTCGCTAAAAATAATCGATAGCCCAGTTGTTTTAAACTGGCTAGAGTCGTTGCGACATCCTCAAAGACATGATTTTCAAATAGCCCTGTGGTGGCAAAGCGCTCACGATAGCCCAATAAAGCTTGCTCAGCTAAGACATCATGCACATCCACCTCAAGTAATTTCGCCAAAGAGGCTTTGAGTGGCGGCCCAATAATCCAGTCAATATTTTCACTTTCTGCAATAGGATGCCCAACTTTTGCCAAACCATAGCGTGCAGAAGCGGTAATGCCCTCTTTGGGGTCAGTTAAAGTGCCATCTAAATCAATTAAAAGGGTGTTAATCACAATCCATGCCTATCAGTACAAATGACTATCGAGAGTTATTCCAAAGTTGCCTATACTAACGTAAATATAAGCAATGAAGGATATGGCTGTGCGACCAACGGTACTTTGTTTTTCTGGTTTAGACCCATCGGGTGGTGCTGGTTTACAGGCTGATATTGAAGCGATTGGCAATAGTGGCGCACATGCAGCGATTGCCTGCACAGCATTGACCATCCAAAACTCTCAACAAGTGTTTGGCTTTGAAGCAACATCTAAAACACTGTTACTGGCTCAAGCCAATGCTGTAGTGAATGACCTGCCAATTAAGGTTGTTAAGTCAGGTATGTTAGGCACAACCAACAATATTGCAGCACTGGCAGATTTTTTGCGTGAACACCCTGACTATTTATATGTGCTTGACCCTGTATTAGTGGCCAATAGCGGTGGTTCTTTAGGTGATCAAGCCACGTTGGTTCAGGCGTTTAAAGCACTAATTCCACTTGCTACCTTAATTACTCCCAACACAGTGGAGTTGCGCGCTTTAACGGGTGAAGATGATCTGGAACGTGCAACCGCCAAGTTGTTTGAAATGGGGGCACAGGCTGTTTTAGTCAAAGGTGGACATGAAGATACGCCCAACTATATTCGTAATGCACTGTATAGCAACAATGAACTGGTTTCAGAAACCCGTTGCCCTCGCCTTGAGGGTGAATATCATGGTTCGGGTTGCTCTTTGGCAAGCTTTATTGCAGGACGCTTAGCAATGGGAGATCAACTCAAACAAGCAGTACAACATGCAGAAACGTGGTTGTTTGGTGTACTTAAACATGCCGAAACACCTGTTCCAAATGGTCAGAAAATTCCGAAACGGTTTTAATTTTAAGGCAGAGATATTTAAGCCCTGAGCATATATCAGGGCTTTTTATTTCAATTCTTAACGTTCATGTCGTTGTTTTAAATTTTCAACATGCTCACGATTTGTTTTCCAAGACTTCTCCAAAATTTCTTTTTCTATCCGTAGTTGAATACGTTTAAGCTTCATCGGTGGAATCACCTCATGCTGAAAGCCTTTAACAAACTCAATCCAAGCACTGCCTTTAAAAACATTCTTAGGTAAACTGGTTTTAAATTCACAATCTGGCATAAATACAATCACAGAATGCAGCAATTGAGGCTCGACAATATCGCTCAATACCGATTCCAATACTTTTATATGTTTATAATTTTGATAGACAGGGTTCTGAAACTTATAGCTTTTCTTATAAATCTTTTGTGTCCATACTTTTTGACGCTCTCCACCAAAAATCCAGCCTTTATAGTTTTTCGTTTCAATCACAAAAACGCCAAAAGGACTTAATAAAATATGATCAATTTGCGTTGTCCCTGCCGACTCATCAGGCAAAGTCACGTCATTCAATAAAATATAACGCTCATCTAAATACAGTTTTACATGCGTACTTACCGCAAACTCTCCCACCTTTCCCTTTAAAAAAGGTTTGAAAATTTTAATTAACCCCACACCTGCAACAAGCAGAATAAGCCACCAAAACTGCAGCACTAATGTTTTTAACATTTCCCCTACTCTATTTTTATATCGCTAAGTTCTGCACAAACTACTCAGCTTTTAAAAGTGATGATTCCAACTCTAATAAGATCGCCTTATTATCCAAACCACCAGCGAATCCCACCAACTTACCATTCGCACCCACCACCCGATGACACGGCGCAATAATCGAAATTGGGTTTTTGCCATTTGCTGCACCAACTGCACGTACAGCTTTAACATTACCTACCTGTTCTGCAATTTGCTTATAGCTACGGGTTTCACCAAATGGAATCTCTAGCAAAGCTTGCCAGACGCTTTGCTGAAATGCCGTACCTTCAAAATCAAGAGGGAGATCAAATTGCTGGCGCTGTCCTGCAAAATACTCTTGGAGTTGCTGCTTGGTCTTACACAAAATAGGATGATCATCTTGCTGTAGCAAAGTGGCCAAGCGTACACGTTTAGGATTTTCATTTTCCCACATGACCGCAACCAGTGCCTGATCATGTGCTACCAGTTTCAGCACACCCACAGGAGTATCCATTTCAGTAAAGAACAATTGCACGATCTACTCCTATTTGCATACCGTGGTTAAATCACAAACCAACAAGACCTTGCCTAACCCTAGCTTGAAGATACTTTCATTAGTACCAAACCTGAGATAATCAACACAGCAGCCAACATACGCATGGCACTGGCAGGCTCACCTAAAATAAAAATACCCACCAAAAAAGAACCCACTGCGCCGATACCTGTCCAAATGGTATAAGCCGTACCTAAAGGTAAAGTCCGCATGGCATAAGCCAACAGCACAAAACTTAAAATCATAAAGATCAGAGTGATGATACTGGGTGTCAACTTGCTAAAGCCATCGGACAGCTTCATCGAATATGCCCAGACGACTTCAAAAATACCCGCCAATATCAACATTATCCAGGCCATGACGCCCTCCTTCAAAATAATGAAATCAGGCCGTCCTGAAGATTTTTTCTTATTCAGTTTTTAGTTCTATCTTTGACTAAAACTCAATAAGGGAGGTCGTTCCCCCTGTGATGCTTTAAATCACGACCACTATTCAAGCGCTATTTTAAACTTAAAATTTTGCGTGCACCATTCAACACAAACATCGCCACAATTAAGCCAATGATCAGGTCTGGATAATTCGAGCCTGTCAGTAGCACCAAACCACCTGCAATAATCACCCCTAAATTGACAATCACATCATTGGCCGAAAAAATATAACTGGCCTGCATGTGCGTACCACCATCTTTATGCCCTGAAATCAGCCATAAACAGGTGACATTTGCCACCAATGCAGCAGCGCCAATCAACATCATCAACATAGATTCTGGTTCGCTACCCAAGAAGAAACGACGCAGTACATCCACAATCACCACTGCAGCCAAAGCCAATTGCACCCAACCTGAAAGATGTGCAGCTTTAAGTTGCTTTTTAGCCGATTGCCCCACCACAAATAGTGCCAAGCCATAGACTGCAGCATCGGCAAACATATCTAAAGAATCGGCAATTAACCCTGTGGAAGACGCAATCAAACCTGCGATCAATTCCACCAAGAACATTACTGCATTGATACCAAGCAAGGCATATAAGACTTTTCTTTGTGCCCGACTGTCGGTTATAGGCAACTCCGTTTGTGTATTTGCCTCAGTCTGTTCAAGCACCGCACCTAAGCCCAATGTTTCCAACTTTTCGGTAATTTCTGCTACAGATCGAGTGTGGTGATACACCTTCAAATGACGTGCCGCCAAATCAAATGACAAAGCTGCAATATCATTGTGATCTGCCAAAGCAATGCGCACCATTTGTTCTTCTGCACCACAATCCATTTTAGGAATGTTGTAGGCACTGACCCATGAACTTAAAGGAATTTGATCTGCCGCAACCACATTTGCATTGGACTGAGCATTGCTGGTGTTGGCGCAACTCTTGTTACTGCAACACGAATCAGCAGTATTTTCAGCAGATGTAGCGCAATCACTCCCACAAGACTGATTTGACCCTGCAGATTGACTGGAGCAAGCAGATTTAACGGGTTGGTTATCCTGACCATCACAGCCAGACGTATTACTACATTGGTTTTTCAGGTTTTGATCTTGAGTCGACTGAGCGTCCTGAGTTGAAGATGACATACACCACACCCAAACATACAATAGGCTCAGTATAAACCAAGCCTATGCTTTTTGGAGTCACCTATTCATTCAAGAAAACAATACTCAACCCAATATCGTTGGTAAGTTTGTGAGTTGGTGAATAATTAAAACCTGAAACGCAAACCTGCAGCATATAACCAACCCTGTTCAGATGGCGTGGAAGTTTGCCAAGCCGTATGCTGATTGCCTTTATGATAGGCATACCCCACATCTACATAGGGCATAATGTTTTTATTCACCTCATAACGTAGCTCAAGTCCTGCTGCCACATGACTTAAACCCGTTTTTTGTGCATATCGAGTATCATCACTGATCTGCAGTTTCACATCTAAATATGGCTGTGCAATCCACTTTTGGGTAAGCAGCAAATCGCGAGTTGTTTCCAACTCCACTGCCGCATAGTGATCATGGCCAACATAGACATGAGCATCGGTTTCAAAGAAATAAGGCGCTAGACCATGCAAGCCCAGCACGACATCTAAGCTTTCTTCAGTATCAGTTTGCTGTACCAATTCAGCAGTCTGATTGCGATAACGCACACCTGCCTGCACATCCCAAAAGTCTGAAAGCATGCGGCTATATAACAGCTTGGCATCATATTCAGTCGGTTGTGATTCATGCTTAGTACGATGAATTTTCAAAAATAATTTATTTTCATCGGTTCCGATACGGGTTTGTAATTCAGACTGCAATGCACCCTCACCGGATTCATTGAGCTGCCATTGTGTATCAACCGTAGTTACGGCATAGATTTGCGCACCATGCTCTTGACGATGATCATGTGGTTGCGACTCTGGCAAGGAGATGACCGACTGATGCGACTGATGCGACTGATGCGACTGATGCGACTGATGCGACTGATGCGACTGATGCGACTGATGCGACTGATGCGATGCTGAATCAGATACAACTACAGTTGCAAGCATAGATGCACCTGAATGGGCAGCATGTGATGCGGTTTCAGCCATCACCCCACCACTCAAACTACACACTGAAACACCAAGTACAGATTTGGCAAAAAGATTAATGATGCGCATGTTGCTCTCCTTTTTGCTCAGCACTGTCCTTTCCTTCATTAGACGCAATTGGCGTGCTTGAACGCTGATCATCGCTGACGTGAGCCACAATTAACTTATTCATCATTCCTGCGCTCATGTGATAAAGCAGGTGACAATGTATAGCCCATTCCCCTAATTCATCTGCAGTTAAAAGTGCCGTGACAGTTTTGCCAGGTGGCACAATTATCGTGTGCTTATTGGGTAAATCTTTCGCAGTTTGGCCATTTTCCAGTTGCATAAACATGCCATGTAAATGCATTGGATGCGCCATCATGCTGTCATTAATAAATTTAATCCGAATCCGTTCGCCATATTGCACCTGTAACGGCTCCGCCTCACTGAACTTTTTACCATTGATGGTCCAAATATAACGTTCCATCGTACCGCCTAAACGAATCACCAATTCACTCATCGGCTTGCGGGTATCTTGTTGCAGTTGCAGCGCTTGTAAATCTGCATATTGCAAGGCTTTATGGCCTACAGGTGTAGAAGCATTGGCCCAACCATATACCACAGTCGAATCATTTTTCTTTGAAAATGTGTCATGCTGAGAATGATCTATTGCTGATGTCATGGCATGATTCATTTTGGAGTGATCAACGTCTAAATGTTCTGAGCCATGCCCCATATCTTCCATCGTAAGTAAAGCACGTGGGCGTGATTGCGCTACATGCGGCATCTGCATAGTGGGTAGTAATTCATTTTGTAAGCGACCCAAAGCAAAACCTGAACGATCAATCGATTCGGCTTCAATTGCATAGTGTGCAGCTTTAGGCTCAACAACGACATCATAGGTTTCGGCGGTTCCAATACGAAACTCATCGACACTGACAGGTTTGACAGGCTGACCATCGGCACTGACTACCGTCATTTTTAGGTTTGGAATCCGAACATCATAAAAAGACATCGCCGACGCATTAATAAAACGCAGGCGGACTTTTTCATTTGGCTTAAACTTGCCCGTCCAGTTTTGTTCAGGCGTTTTACCATTCATCAAAAAGGTATAGCCCGTGACATCGGAAAGATCGGTTTTCAGCATCCGCATCTGGTTCCACATTTTACGGTCTGACCAAGTGGCTTTTAACCCATCACGCTGAGTTTGACGCAAAACATCAGCCAAAGTTTCACGCCGATTTTGATAGAACTCTGCAGAAATTTTTAAATCTTTCTGAATTTGATTACTAGATTTTTCATGGAAATCTGACAACATCACCACATAATCACGGTCTGCTCGTTCATGTGCTGGTAAAGGCTGTTTGGCTTGAGGATGAATGAGCAATGCACCATATAAACCATCTTGCTCCTGACCTTTGGAATGTGCGTGATACCAATAAGTACCACTTTGACGTACTTTAAATTGATAAACAAAGTGCCCCTGCGGCTTAATTCCCTTAAAGCCATTAAAACCGGGTACGCCATCCATTAAGCCCGGCAGTAATAAACCATGCCAATGAATCGATGAGTCCTGATTTTTTAATTGATTATGAACATGAATCACTGCGTCATCGCCCTCTTCAAATTCAAGTAGAGGCGCAGGAAACTGACCATTGACGGTAATGCGCTTTACAGATTTACCTGTGATATTCACGGTTTGTTCTGCAATTGTAAGGTGGTATTCCTTAACTGCTGCAAAAACAGCATTGGAGCATAATGTGCAGGCACTTAAAAACAGCGCACGCTGATAAAATTTAGACATGACTTAATCCTTAAAAATAAAACGACAAAAGTGTTTTGAGTTCAGGATTAAGCTTTGGGTGGGCGTAAAATTTGTTGCCAATGCCCCAGTAAATGCTGCGCCTTATAAGCAGGCAACAAGATATTGGCAGGTGTATGTTCTGTAGGTTGCATCAGTTCAGGCAGTTGCACATTCAGCACAGTGCTTAGGCTTTGGCAATGTAATTGTGCACAATCCTGACAATTCATGCTGGCAGCAGAAAAATCAGTCGCGCTGACGCAATCTGGGTTGTTGGTATTCATCGATGATAGATGTGCAGCAGATGCATCTAGCTGCGCCACAGCATGTGAGCGACTATGCCGATCCTGTAAAGACGCATGTTGCATATCAACAGAATTTTTAGATGCAACAGAATGACAATCCGATAAAGAAGATAAAGGTGGATTGGCAGATACGGCTGATACAGCAGATTGTGTTTCAGTAATTTGTGTATGGCTAGACATCATCCAGACATGGGTAGGTTTGACAGCAGCACTGACAATACTGCTCCACCCCATGACCCATGCCATGAGGACTACAAACCAAACTTGTTTGTACGCTGGAGCAAGCACTAAATTTATCCTTTTAAGTCGCAATACACAGTCTTGTATTCGCCTTGTTTAGGCATCACAGATGAACATTTTTGCCAAGTGCAACTTCTCTGCGAGTTGTTAAACACTATAATCTAAGCCCCAGTTATGCACAATCTTTTCCAATGGAGAAAATTGATTAAAACAGTCCGATTTAAAAGCCTACTAAAACAATCAAGTTATATATTAAGCAACTTATTTTTATGATTCACTGAGTAAATACTCAATAAATTCAGTGTATTTAAAACAAACAAAAAGGATTTAATTGAATCCTTTTTATACTTATTTTGTATAAGTCATAAACAGTTGATGTACAAATGTTTATAAATTAATCGGCTTATCCATAGTGTTATCAACATAGATATCCATACGGTTATCTACAAAGTTATCCACAACTTAAAGCCTTGTGATTGTAGAAACTTATACTTCAACTGCGCCCACTTTTGCCAATTCAGCGCGCATTTCGTCAATCACAGTTTTATAGTCTGGCTTACCAAAAATTGCTGAGCCTGCAACAAACATATCTGCACCCGCTTCCGCAATCTCACGAATGTTAGCAGGGCCTACACCACCATCAACTTCTAAGCGAATATCACGACCTGAAGCATCAATAATTTGACGTGCCTGACGCAGTTTTTCCAAGGTCATTGGAATGAATTTTTGCCCACCAAAACCTGGGTTCACACTCATCAACAAAATCTGATCGACTTTATCTAACACATAGTCCAAATAATGTAATGGTGTTGCAGGGTTAAAAACTAAACCTGCTTTTGCTCCGCCCGATTTAATCAATTGCAATGAACGGTCAATGTGCTCTGAAGCTTCAGGGTGGAACGTGATAATGTCCGCACCTGCTTCCAAGAAATCACCAATCATACGGTCTACAGGTTTCACCATTAAATGCACATCTATAGGTGCGGTAATGCCATAATTTTTCAGTGCCTTACACACACCTGCACCAAAAGTTAAGTTAGGTACATAGTGATTGTCCATGACATCAAAATGCACCACATCGGCACCCGCCTGCAGTACATTTTCAACCTCTTCACCCAAACGGGCGAAGTCTGCAGACAAAATAGAAGGAGCAATTAAATAAGGCTTGGACATGGGAGAACCTAGCTGAATATTGGGATTATGGCGCATTATAGCAAAGACTGGCTGGCTTGGTTAAACCCGTTGCGATTCAATGATTCTATATCCGCAATGCTCTGTTGCACCCTTCCGCTCGATTTTTTGAATGACTTTGTTATGGTAAATATCCTTCCACTTATTTTAGCAAGATGGCGGTTGCTACAGATCATGCATAGTTCAGCTCATATTCAAACAACACAGGCAAGTCGTATTGCCAAACGTCTACTTAACCACTGGAAACATAAATTTGAAGTTGCAGAAAGCAGCGATCAATTGCAAATTATGATGCCTACAGCAACCATTTCTCTGATTCCACAAGTGCAAGCATTGCTGGTACACATTCAACTACAAGATACCGAAGCCGATTTAACACGACTTGAACAGGTGGTGCTAGATCACTTAATTCGTATGGGACAAGAACCACTTACTGCTATTTGGCAACGTCATTAATTCATATATTTATGGCGTTGCATGCTGCATTTGTTCAAATTCTTTGATTGCCTGAATCCGTTTTTGCGTTGCAGGATGGCTTTGTAAAAAATCCAGTGGTGATTTCTTGGCTTGGCTGTCTTCGCCAGCATCTTGAGCCAAACGCTCCAAAAAATTTGCTAGATGAACAGTAGGAATACCCTGCTGCTGCATGGTTTTGAGTGCGTAGTGATCTGCATCAGACTCAAAGTTACGTGAATAATTCGCTCCCACCAATGCCACAGGTAAGGCCGAAATTAAATCTGTACCATCACCTGTAATGGCCAGCAAAATAATACTAAACCCTAAACTGGACAAGGCCTGCTGCAAGCTGTGTCGCTCGACCAAATGCCCTTGTTCATGTGCCAAAACCGCAACCACTTCCTGATCATTTTGTGCCAAAGCCACCAACTCATCGGTCAAAATAATGGTGTTGTTGGGAATGGCCAAGGCATTGGCACCCAAGCTTTCACCGTGACGAAACAGCACTTTAGCAGGCGCATCTCCTGCAATGAGTTTTTGATAACTCGCAAGAATCTGTTGCTGACGTGCTTGCGACAACTGACTCGGTTGTGTCATCTCTAAAATATAATGCTCGGCTTCATTGCCAATTTTCTGCAAGCTACTTGCAGGTAATTGATAGGCAACATATTTTGCAGCGCTAGGAATACCCCATTGAATCGTGGCAAAAACCATGAGCAATACAAATACCAGACTAAAAACAATCAGGCTTGGGGTACGTTCAAGTTTCCAAATGGAATGATGCACATCTTTATGTCGTAATTGAAACCATTCTGGCAAGACTTGAGAAAACTCGATGCGGGCATCATCACTTAACTCAATCACAGGTTGGATTTTGCCTAATGCACCAACCAAGGTCATTGCAGCATAGTCATAGCGTCGTTGTTTTTGCAGTGCATCGCCATAACGTATAAGCACTGACTGGTCATCTATCGGAGAAATTTGCGCTGCCCATGGCTTAGATACCACACCATCATAAAACACGACATCCAACACCTGCGCAGCCATATTCTTCTCCATACTTAGAGCGACACATCAATATCAAAAATATCGCTGATTTCTTCTGCAAGCGCACTATGTTCAGCCTGCAGTTTGTTGATCATCTCATCTGGATCATTTTTTAAATGCAAACTTAAAGATTCCACCTGATAACGATATAAACGAATTGCAGCCCAAGGCGTCATTAAACCCAAACTCAGCACTTTAACAATCCAATTCGTGACCATAATCCATGCATAATGCCACTGCCCGCAATCGGTTTTAAATACGCTGCGGCTAATACTGGTATTGTTCCACGTGGTAATAAAAATTCGTGCCGACATCAACGGCCAGACAAAAAATAAACCAAGTAAATAAACCGCTAAAAACAACCAAATCAATTGTGCAGGGTTGCTGCTCAATTGTCCCGCAAAGGCCAAAACTAGGCCAGCCCCCACTAAAATTCCAATAAACAGAAAAACGGGAATGTACATAGCGCGCATATAGGCAGGCCAGTCTGCATTCAATTTAAATTTGAGCTGACCTGCGTATAAGTGGTCTAGGCAATAGCGTTTATACATCCACACCACAACAGGAAAAAACAGTCCCAGAGTCAACAGGTTGATGACAATACATTTAAGAAATACCCAATAGGCTTCTTTATTGCTGCCCGAAAAATAAAAACGGGCATTGCCAAATTTACTATTTCGGGCATTAAAACGAATAGTGGCACGAATCAACCACGGCACTGCCAGATATAAAATGACCACCCCAATCAAGGTCGCTTTAACTGAATAATTGGAAATTACCGATATGGCCACATAAATACCAATTGCAATTAAGCGCCCCAATAAAATTTTATGTGGAATACCAGTGAAGTCAAAACGACGCTGCACAAACTCAGTATTGCCATAAAAATAGCGCAAACGACGGACTTTAGCCCAAGGTGCATAAAGTCCAAAGGTCACAATCATTAGCAAAATATTGACAATCCAGATGCCAAAATATTCTGAGGCTGTACCGTGAAATTGAAAATGATGGGTACGTCCCAACCATGGGTTTTCTTCAGGTGAGACACGCGGTTCAGGTGTAAAAAATGTAGAGGTTGTAGGCGGATGCTGCGCTGCATCCCAGTCTGAATTATGCATGTTTTGCCTTATTGTGTTTTATTTTGATGCCAGTGGCTTTACCCGTAAACCAATTCTATAAAATACAGTGATCTTTCCAAATGGTAAAAAAGCAAGTGCTGAACATTTTAATCAAAAGTCAGCAACTTGCCTAGAAAAGTTTAAAAAAATCAGCGTCTAAAATTAATTGCTATGCAGCGTCATCATCTTGCAATTGTACTGCATGGAATTGTAAATGCTCATCCATAAAACTTTGAATAAAATAATAACCATGATCATAGCCTGCATGTTCACGTAAACTTAGCGACTGCCCCACAGCAGCACAGGCTTGCTGAAATAATGCAGGATTGAGCTGACTATAAAATTGATCCTGAAGCCCTTGATCAATCAGAATATCTTTGAATAACGCACCTTTGGTTTGTACCAATGCAGTGGCATCATGCTGTAACCACACTTGCTGATCTGTACCTAAATAATTGGAAAATGCCTTTTCACCCCACGGACATTGACTTGGTGCGCAAATTGGCGCAAAGGCAGATACGGACTTAAATTTTTCAGGATATTTAAATGCAAGGGTCAGAGCACCATGACCGCCCATACTGTGGCCCATAATACCCACTTGCTGCGGATTCACTGGAAACTGCGCAAGCACTTGTTGATACAGCTCATCGGCCACAAAACTTTCCATTTGATAATGTGTTGCCCAAGGTGCCTGTGTTGCATTGATATAAAAACCTGCCCCCTGCCCAATATCCCAATGATCGCCTTGTGCGACAGTATCCCCACGTGGGGAAGTATCTGGACTAATCAGAATTAAACCCAGTTGTGCCGCCATGCGCTGTGCATGCGCTTTAATTGCAAAAGTTTCTTCCGTGCAGGTCAAGCCCGCCAAATAAAATACCATAGGACAGGCCTGACCAGCCAAGGCTTGTGCAGGCAGAAAAATGCCAAAGCGAGTTTCACCCTGCAAGGCAGTAGAATGAAAACGATAAATCCGTTGTTCGCCCTCAAAACAGCGATTGTTCTGAATTACTTCCATCACTCTCTCCTACTGTACAGATACTTTTTATTTAATTTATTCGGCAGTGCGCACATTCATTTGCGTATCACTGTTTGCAGCCATACTGCTTTGTGGAAATAAACGCTGCTCTAATTGTGGCAACATTAATTCCATATTTTTACCCATAGACCACTGCGGTTCTGATGGGGCAAAACCTTGGGCCTGTTCCCATTTTGCCACAGTTACTTTGGCCTCACTAAAGGCATTGGCAAAGGAATTCTGCTCACGCATTGCTTGATCAAAAAACGCACGACCAAAATAAGTGTAGTCTGCTTCATTTGAGCAACCAAACGATTCACGATCTGCTGCCGAAGCGGTGATGACCAAGGTATTATCATCTTGCAAGGCCGACACAAAGCTACCCGAATAACAGGCAGAAATCACAATCACTCGCCAGCGAATACCTGATTTATCTAAAGTGTCTCGTAGCCATTTCGGATCGACCTGATTTAAATCGAGCGGTGCATTTTCAATTTCAAAGTGATCTTTTAAACCGTGTGAAGTCATATATAAAAACAGTACGTCACTTTCACGGTTCATACGCTGTCCAATACGGCGTAACGCCATTTCAATACTGGTTTGTGAGGCAATTGGGATTACATTACGGGTCATAGGGTTATTGATTAACACCATAGAACGCCCAAAAGTTCCAAAACGGGTATCAAACTGTTCACGAATACGTTCAATTTCAGACATAAAGACATCTTGATAACTCGCCCCTGCCACACCTAAAAAATACCAGTGCGATTGAGCAAATTCACCATATTGAATACTCTCCAAAGCCTTGTTCAATACACGGCTTTGCGCATAAAAGGCTTCTTCGCTCAAACTAGGTGGTACTTCTTCTACTTTCCAAATGGGCTGACTTTTCACTGACATTTGCCAAACCACCAAAGTAAACAACGTTGCCAAAACAATCAGCGCTCGCTCCCACCACGGCCAGTGCAATTCACGTGAAAATACCCATACGACGGCTAAGCTTTGCCATACAAACAGCACCATAAAAATAGTGGGCAAATAGTCATACAACACATACGGCAAGACATCCATCATGCCCATGTATTGAATCAGACTTTGTAATAAAGCAACGTGGGTGTCTAGCACTAACCACAGCAACGCAGGGACCAAAAGTAGACGAGGATTATTGACCCGTTGGGACAAAATAATTCCAACAATTAAGGCGATAAACGGCCACAGGGCATAGCTGACCAAACCCTGCGGGTTAAATTCACCAACTTCACCTGCCACTAACCAGCTAAATAAAGTATTGGCAAGCCCACCTAGAATCCCCCAAAAAATCAGTTGGGGAATAGATGGACGAATAATTTGTAAGGAGCGTCGCGAACCCAAAAATAACCAAACGCCCGCAGCTTGGTTGCTTTTAAAATCGTGCCAAAAGTTAATGGAGGGTTTGAAGTCAATCATAGGATTCTGTTAATCGCAGCTCGCGTTTTCACACTCCAAGTTTATGCTTGTCGTCGTAATTATCAATTGTCATTTTTAACTATATAACAAATCTTTGCACATTATAGAAGCATTGAGCGGTTTGCCCCTGCTTTAGTGGTAGAAATCTACCCATTGTTCAAATTTGGCTGAAAATAAGCATCGAAGCGACAGGCATCCCCTTGCCATTGATGGGTCGTTGATCGGCCCGCTAAAAACACCGCCAAACGTGGGCGTTTTACCACCACTCGTTTTGCAACTTGCTGTGCCAAACCCAGTAAATGATCGCCTAAATCCATTTCACCATGTTCAGGTAACAACAAATGCAATAACTGCATTTGTTTTTTCACCTGCGCCTGCTTTTTCTGGGCTTGCTGATGCTGATCACGCTGTGGAAACATTGGGTCTAAATACACCACATCAACTATTTTGCCTTGTGCAGCACAGTCCCGCAAATAATCGGCTGAGTCTGCAAAAACCAGATCAATTCGCGCAACCACAGGAGCCAAAAATGGATCATCCTGCGCTTGGCGTTTAGCATCTTCCAACAAAGTAAATAAAATAGGATGGCGTTCCAGCAAAGTGACCTGCGCACCCAAATGTGCCATGAGCAAACTGTCGTGTCCAAGTCCTGCCGTTGCATCAATCAGACTCGGTTTCTCTGACAAATTACAGGCACGTGCAATCATTTCAGATTTTAAAGATGCACGCTTTAAACGCCCTGATTCTGCTTTCCAGTCGGGCTGCATTTTCATGCCATTGGCGCACAACCATAAGCCTTCTGCATCTACACATAAAGCCAACTCAGGATGCAAACGTAAAAAACGGGCATTCAGTTTATCTACCACTTCTAGACAAACCTGTACCCCTCTAGACAAAAGCACAGCAGAATAATGCTGTGCTTGAGCTTGCCATTCAGCTTCGGTATATAAGCGAAGCTCGCTTACCATAGTTTCCAGCCTGTAAATGCAAACAATAAAATTACTAGACCTGAAGCAATACGGTACCAAGCAAAAATCATAAAATCTCGCTTAGCTACATACGCCACCAAGGCACGAATCAGCAATAGTGCCGATACAAAAGACACGATGATCCCGAAACTGAGCACCGTCCAATCTTCTGTGGTTTGGAATACATCATAACTTTGGTACAAGTCGAGTAAGCCTGCGCCAATAATGACAGGAATACCCAAAAAGAAAGAAAATTCAGTGGCAGCTTTACGTGAAACGCCCAAGAACATTGCACCAATAATGGTTGCCCCTGAACGTGATGTACCTGGAATAAGCGATAACACCTGAATCAGACCAATCCAGATAGCATCTCTATAAGTTAGGTCTTCAACTTCATGCGCACGTACTTGTGGTGGATGTTTCTCAATCCACATAATGATAAAACCACCAATAATCAGACCAATGGCTACGGCAACATCATTAAACAATAATTCTTTTACAGTTTGCCCAAAAGTCAGTCCAATCAGAATAATTGGAATAGACGCCATAATCAGACCAAAGCCCAGACGACGACCTTTTTCTTCGCCTGTAAACATTCCTGTCGCTGCGCCCCAAAGACGTGTCCAGTACTCATAAATGACTGCAGCAATTGCCCCCATTTGAATGGCAATCACAAACACATCACTTTTTTCCTTGGTCCAGAAGTCCATCAGTTCAGCCGCAAGAATCAAATGCCCCGTGCTGGAAATGGGTAAAAATTCGGTAATCCCCTCTACAATACCCATAATTGCCGCTTTGAGCAGCAGTAAAAGATCCATAAATAACCCTAATTATGCTTTGCCTTGTTCTGGAATTTTTTTCCAAGCATTGTCACGTAAATATACAGGCAGTGCTTGTTCTGCGCTCACCCATTGCTGTTGCTGCGCATAGACGCGTGCAATAGTAGCAATATCTTGCGCGGTTGCACTTAAGCCTTTGTATTGTATTTGTTCTTGATCAATTAAACCCGCACCCGAACCCACTAAAGTAAAGCGTACCGCTTTAGCAGCATCGCTATAATTCAGCAATTGTTCCTGATCAACCGCCTGCATAATGCCCTGTTCATTCAACTGAAAACTAGCAATATAGACTTCATTCATTCGTGCATCGAGCACCGCAGTTACTGCATTTAAACCTTCAAGACGATAAGCCGCCTGTGCCAGTGCCTGCAAGGTCGATACAGGAATCACAGGTACATCATGCGACCATGCCAATGCCTGAGTCACTGCCGCATTAATACGCACACCGCTAAATGAACCTGGACCCCGGCTAAATGCAATTGCGGTCAGGTCTGCCGTACTGATTTGTGTTTGGGCAAAACCCTGCTCAATCATGGGTAAAATCGTTTGCGTTTGTGCTTTTGCTCGCGCATCCAACTGAAAAAAGAGTTCCTGCGTTTCATCTACTATGGAAACGGAACACTGCTCATTGGCAGTTTCCAATGCCAGCAATTTCATGCACAACCTTCTAAGGAATAAATTTCAAAAAGTGGCGTTATGATACTCCACTCCAGAAATTCTCGCGAGGATTTAACGCAATCTGCGCATTGAATCCTCTCTAAAAATACATCTAACCCAATATGTAAAGTGCTCAAAGCACAACGCCCAAGCAGAAGCTTGGGCGTTGTTGTGAATCTAGCAGATGGCTTATTTTTTGGTTGGGTCGTTATTGCCAAATAACGGCCCCATACCGCCACCACTGAATTGTTTTTGCAAACCACCCAATGAGCGCATCATTTTTGCCATGCCTGATGGATTGGCAAACTTTTTCATCATTTTTGCCATTTGTGCATGTTGCTTGATGAGTTTATTCACTTCTGCCACTTCCATACCACAACCCGCAGCAATACGTTTTTTACGGCTTGGGTTCATGAGGTCTGGGTTACGGCGTTCTTTAATGGTCATCGACTGGATAATCGCTTCCATTTTCTTAACTTGCTTTTCAGGATTCGCCTGAGCAATGGCATCTTGAATACCTGAGTTACTCATGCCAGGCAACTTGTCCAAGAAGCCCATCATGCCACCCATTTTATTCATTTGCTCAAACTGCATTAGCATGTCTTCAAAGTTGAAGCTGCCGCCTTTTTGCAGTTTTTTCGCCATTTTTTCGGCTTTTTCTTTGTCGATTTTACGTTCAACTTCTTCGACTAAAGACAGCACGTCACCCATGCCCAAAATACGTTGTGCAACACGTTCTGGGTGGAATGGCTCTAGGGCATCAAGTTTTTCACCCATCCCCAAGAATTTAATTGGCTTACCTGTAATAGCACGTACTGAAAGTGCCGCACCACCACGCGCATCACCATCCGTTTTGGTCAAGATCACGCCCGTTAATGGCAAGGCATCATTAAAGGCTTTGGCTGTATTTGCCGCATCCTGACCTGTCATGGCATCGACCACGAACAAGGTTTCAGTCGGTTTAATAGCTGAGTGTAATGCTTTAATTTCGTCCATCATGTCATCATCGACATGCAAACGACCTGCGGTATCGACAATTAAAACATCAGCAAACTGAATTTTTGCCTGTTCGATAGCACGGTTGGCAATATCTACAGGGTTTTCATTGGCATTCGAGTCAAAGAAAATTGCACCAACTTCACCAGCAACTGTTTGTAGCTGTTTAATCGCTGCAGGACGGTAAACGTCGGCAGACACCATGGCGACTTTTTTCTTTTGACGTTCTTGTAAAAAACGTGCCAATTTTGCAGCTGTGGTGGTTTTACCCGCACCCTGCAAACCTGCCAACAACACTACAACTGGTGGCTTGGCAGCTAGGTCAAGGCTTTCATTGGCCTCGCCCATCATTTTTGTGAGTTCGTCATAGACAATTTTGACGAACGCCTGACCAGGGGATAACTGAGTCATCACTTCCTGACCCAATGCCTCTTCCTTAACTTTCGCGATGAATTCACGAGTTACAGGTAACGCCACATCGGCTTCAAGAAGTGCCATACGTACTTCACGTAACGTATCTTTAATATTGTCTTCGGTTAGCTGCCCTGAGCCAGTAACATTTCTTAAACTCTGCGTGAGTCGTTCTGTTAAGGTATCAAACATTGCAAATTCCGCTTAAAATAGCCATTAGCAAAAAAATGTTTCTTTAAAATAGAAAATTTATGCACAAGATGCTATAGGATACTGTAGTTCTCATCGAATTTATATAAATGAATATTCATCATCCTGAAAAAGGTTTGACATGATCAGTCTCCCCTTGGTTTATACGATTTTAGCATTAATCGCTTATACCAGCTCTTTTTGGTATTTATTTTCTCATTTAATGTCTAAACGTGCACCAAATCACTGGTTTATTCGTTCTCTGCTCAGTTTGGGCTTAGTGCTGCATGCTGCAGTGTTATATAACGATATGCTGACGCCAATGGGTGTCAATTACAACGTGTTTAACCTGATGTCATTCACTTCAGGTCTGATGTTATTGCTGAGCTTGTTGTTCAGTAGTTACCGTCCTGTGATTGCACTGAATTTAATTGGTATTCCTGTGGCTGCTGCGGGTTTAATCGCAGGCTTTTCATTCAGTCAGCATAATTTATTTATTAGCAAAAATTCGATTGGCTTAGACATTCATATTATTTTGTCGCTGGCTGCTTATGCTGTATTGCTCATGGCAACTATTCACGCCATTTTGCTATGGTTTCAGAACCGCGAACTGAAAAACAAGCAAAAACGTCGAGTTTGGGTCAATTTACTACCCTCTTTGCAAGATATGGAATCTTTGCTGTTTGATATGCTAATTGCAGGTTTTGCCCTACTGACTGTCGCATTAGGCTTTGGTTTCTTTACAGTAGAACATTTCTTTGCACAGCATTTAGCGCATAAAACAGCATTTAGTATTATTTCGTGGTTTGTCTATGGTGCATTACTACTTGGACGCTACAAGTTTGGCTGGCGTGGTCAAAAAGCGATTCGTTTTACCATTATTGGTTTCTTTTTATTGGCGCTCGGTTTTATTGGTTCTAAGTTTGTGTTGGAAATGATTTTGGGGAAGTGAGTTGATTACACTTTTACAATGATCAGAGCGAACGAGTTAATCTATTTATGCCGAGAGCAGATAGAGAACAGAAATATTAAAGTCCTTGTGAAGACCACATCAATCCCAAGCCATTGCCTAGACATCCTCCATAAAAAAACGTATAACTCCACTTTTGTTTGAGCTGGTAGCATCCTGTGAAACTAATTCTTGCACCCATGGAAGGCTTAACCGACCCCATCATGCGTGATGTACTCACGTCTGTAGGCAGTTTTGACTGGTGTGTGACAGAGTTTATTCGGGTCACAGATAGTATTTTACCAGACCATATCTATCATACTTATTGCCCAGAACTACTCACCAACGGTAAAACCGCTGCAGGCACGCCTGTACATGTGCAATTTTTGGGAAATAACCCTGATATGTTAGCCACCAATGCAGCTAAAGTTGCGGCGATGGGTGCACCTGCGATTGATATGAACTTTGGCTGTCCTGCCAAAACGGTCAATCGTCATCGTGGTGGTTCAGTCTTACTCGATGAACCCGAAGTGGTCTATGAGCTGGTTAAAGCCGTGCGTGATGCTGTGCCTGCACATATTCCAGTTTCTGCCAAAATGCGTTTAGGTTATATGGATCGGAACTTCATGCTAGAAAATGCACACGCCATTGAAGATGCAGGCGCAGCATGGGTCACGGTGCATGCGCGTACCAAAGCCGATGGCTATACACCGCCTGCCTTTTGGGATCAACTGCGCCCTATTCGTGAAGCATTGAAAATTAATGTCATTGCCAATGGCGAAATTTGGAACAATGCCGATGCCAAACAATGCCAGTTAGAATCGGGCTGTGAAGATTTAATGATTGGTCGTGGTGCGGTCACCACCCCAGATTTGACCCAATGTATTCGTCAAAACTCAGACCTACCTTTGCTGAGTTGGCAAGATTTGCTACAACTACAAATTCGCTTTATTCATGGCCCTGCCAAAACTGAAATTGGAATGCTAGGCCGTTATAAACAATGGCTTGGCATGATGTCAAAACATTATCCAGAAGCTAAAGCATTATGGGATGACATTAAGCGACTGAAAAAGTTAGATGAAATTATGGAAAAGTTAGTCGCTCGAGCGCAAGTGAATTAAGCACTTGCACCGATTGAATGAGTCATTAATATTTTTACTTTAGTTTTTAATCGGCAGATGCATACTCAATTTGGCTAACAAAATTGGGCATGTCCCACGCACTGCCCGCAAAGCCTTTACATTGCCCTGCATCGAACTGATAGCTTTTCACAAACTGCTGACCATTCCACGCCCATTCAATTTGACTAAAACAATCTCCAATACCACGACCTTTTTGATATGCAAAAATCTGCCCATTGCTAAATTCTGAAGCTGAATCCGTCACAAACTGATGGATATGTTGCAGCTTTTTGTCCATAACCCAATAAGCCACACCCATATTATATGCACCACGCCAACAATCTGCTTCCACCAAAGTACGCTGCTGATTAAGCGAGTAGAGTCGAATATGCTGATCTTCCTCAGGTTCAAACAACATATAACAATTATCACGGTCTGCTGACTGACGTAATATCGGATACAGTTTGTCTGCACTTGCCGCAGTAAGCACTTGTGCTTTGGCTGTTCTATATTTTGGCTGCATCCGAATACTAATTTTCGGAATAGGCTGCGCAACTAACACTTTTGAAGATGACTGCTTACCCTTTGCAAGTACGGCAGATGTTGTCCCCACCCGCTTTTGGAAGCTATCCATTTTTAACAATATCGCACTTAAGCCTGCATCAGATAATTGCCAGCGTTGCTTAGCTTGCCTTAATTCAATAACGGTATACTGACGTGCCTGCACCAACAGCTTTTGCACACTGGCAGCAGACAAGTTAGCAATATTTTCATTAAAGCGTAACTGTTGCAAAGCCCGTCCATTTAAAAATAGTGTCGCTTGAGGAACATCATTTTGAATTTGTATTTGACCTTGTATGACCTGATTTTGACCTGCTTTACGCGTTAGCAATACGCTAATCGGTTGCTCAAAATTGTCATCAGTTTGGTAACCCGCAGCACGGCAGGTGCCTGTATTATCACAAGCCAACTCCCAGTCTTGATGCTGAAAATATAAGCCTTCAATCGGTGCAGTTTTAGATGTCGCTGTTGTACTTGCTACTGGTGCTGCAATCAACAAAGGGCTAAACAATGCTCCACTGAGTAACAACCCCGCACTCAAACCACCTGATAATTTTTTCATCTTATTCTTCCTGCTTGCTCTTGTTTCACCAAATGACCTTCAACACATCGAGAGGAAAGTTCAAAAAGTCCATACCTCGTACTCACCTACTCGCGTACATCTAAACGAATCGCAACAACTTTCCAGCGCCAGTTGCGTGGTTGCAGCTCAAATTCGGTAAGTCCTGCATATTGGGTGGGTACTTTAACCACGAATCGGTTCCAACGATGAAAACCACTGCGAATATCTAGACTCGGTTTAAAAGCCTCGGCAAGTTCAACTTGTTGTGCATGCGCACGTGGAAAAATACTAAATCCTGTTTTCCGATGCTCCACAGTCCATTGCTCTGCGGAGGTTTGCGGCAATCGTAAGGATAAATCTGGTAAACGAATGGATTCCTGCCATGCTTTGCCCTGCATCAATAAAGCAATACTTTCTGGCGTCAGTAAAACATCTAGCATTTTATCGCTCAGCTGATCAGTCAATAGCTGCCCCAAAACATTTGGTGCTGAAGAGGATGCCTCAAAACCCATTAACTGCTGTAAACGCTGCTGCACTTGTGGTTTTAAACTGGCTTTGACTTGCGGATAATCTATATAGCTTGAAAGTTGGTCTGCTTGATGTTGCTCCACAGCCTGATTGATTTGATACAGGCTCCAATATGGCCCTGCGCACCATACCGCCACCACCGCTATAAGTACCAAGAATATCCGCATCGCCAATTTTTTCATTAATCTTCTTCTCTATCCAAAAATGCTCAAAGTACTTCACTCAATACTGTCAATTGGGGAACTATCCATGACATCCACACCAAAATAAAAAAGCATGCCGCAGCATGCTTTTTATATAAGGCTTAAAATTAAGGATAACCTTAAGGTTAAGCACTTACTGTTAAATCTTTAATGGTGCTGCTGCTACCATTGGTTTTAACCGATTCAATGCCTTTTTCACGTGATTGCTCAGTTGTATAGAGCTGGCTTGTACCAATCACCTGATGATTGGCGGCTTTTAAATTAAAATACGGCTTATCGTTTTTAGAAGTCAGACGGTCATAACGGCCATCTTCCTGACTGTTTTTTTGTACCGAAGCGATACCATTTAAAGCCGAAGCTTTAGCTTTATAGTACTCACTGGTTAAAATTATTTCGCCATTCCCCGCTTTAAGTACAAAACGATATTGTGCATTGCTTGCTTGTGAAACTTCGAACCATCCTGACATAGTTTCCCCCAACTGTTTTTGTGAGTGGTGTTGTTAAGTAATGACTACGTTAAACCTGATTAAAACTTGTTCTTTTCATCTAAAATATAAAGGACTTAGGCCAAATAAAAAAGTAGTATTTTTGTACAAACATTAAAAGAGATGCTGTGTCATTTTTATTGTCACATATCACAAAACTTAATGATCTTTTTCTTTATGCACTGCATAAAAAAAGCGCAGGCGACTTCTACAAAGTTGCCTGCGCTTGGTATTTCTAATACGGATTATGCTTTTTTCACATACTCAGATTTTAATTTCATCGCGCCCATACCATCAATTTTACAATCAATGTCGTGACCATCGGCAGCGTCTGGAATTAAACGAATATTTTTCACTTTCGTTCCTACTTTTACAGCAGCAGAAGAACCTTTAATTTTAAGGTCTTTAATCACGGTTACCGTGTCGCCATCTGATAACACATTACCATTTGCATCTTTAATTACTGCAGCCGCTTCTTCAGTTACATCACCTTCTTTCCACTCATGTGAGCATTCTGGGCAAATGAGCAAGTCACCATCTTCATAAGTATATTCTGACTGGCATTTTGGGCAATTTGGCAAAGACATAAAAAACCTCAAAAATTTCATTATAACATTTTTCACTGATTATTCATAAACTTAAAAACCTTATAAAGCATAAGGATAATGGTTGAATAATCCGATGGATTTTTACTCTAACGATGTTAAAGATTGCTCCAAAACACGCTTTAACACCACCACATGATTATGCTGTTCATCTTTTGCAGCGGTAATTAAGGTCACTTTTTGCTGCTGTGCCAGTTGAAGCAGTTCCTGTAAGGTCGCTTCCTGCTGAGTCAGTTCGAGCCGATAACGCTGTTGAAATTCATCCCAGTTTTGTTCAGGGTTTTGGTGATACCACTTGCGTAATTCAGTTGAGGGCGTAATTTCTTTAGGCCACCAACCAATTTGAGCACGCGCTTTAGTCACACCACGTGGCCACAAACGATCGACTAAAACCCGTGTACCATCTGTAGGTACAGCATCCAGATAGGCTCGCTTAATTGCAATATCCATATTGCCTCTTTCTGCTCTACAATACGCTGCAAGGCTTGATACTAAAAACCAATCCTTATGCGTCATGCAGAATTAAAAAAGCATGTGATCAACACATGCTTTTGGAAAATCAAATTTATTCTTCGTCTTCGTACTCATCTTCATCATCGTAGACGTAGGCCATACAGCCCCAACCATCATATTCACCGCCATGCTCTTCGGCAATTTTAGTGAACCATTGTTCTAAATCTACAATGTCTGAATACTCTGGTTCCATATACACATAAATGGTGATAATCCATTCAACCGCATCAGATTCTTCATCTTGAAATAATGAAATTTTTTGCTCTTCTGCCAACAAATACAACGCACATTTTTCGGCTTGTTCTTGTGTGGTAAAAGCAATGGAGTACTCAATTTCATGTGGCTCTGTCAGGTCATCCCCATCTTCATGCATTTGCCAAAGTACATTACCATTATCATCATCTGGGAATTGCTCATAGTCACGTGTCATGCGAATATCCTTGTTATCTTTTTAGCCAATATATATCTGGCAAGTGACAAAATAGTGAATTCAACATAGCACAATTTTGCCGTACTTGATCAAGTTTTCTGTATTTTGCCGCTGACTTTAGTCGGACAGCCCTACAGAGTCTGCACCTTATAGATACAACTTATCCTTAAGCATTCACTGCCAGTTTTACTGGCTGTGTGGTGTCAGTGCCCTGTTGCTTAAGGCCAATCACTAAAGATGCAAATTTTAACTCTTCAAGGCGAAGTGCCAAGTAAGATTCTAAAATTTTGCTATGTCCAAAAGATGCCGCATAGTGATTAAGCAAGGTGAAATCATCCTGCAACGCTTGTAGAGATTCCCCTAAATTATGTTGGTTCAACTGGGCTAAATATAAGTCTGCTCTGCTGTTAAATGCATGACTAAGCAATGTTACTGCACAAAGACGACGCTGCTCATCTACAAATGCACAATAGGCCATTTCATTATTTTGAATCGCTTGCATAATTTTTTGACGCACCTGTAATAAATGCTGTGCTGCATCAGACTGGCTATAGTCTTCAATTAAATGATCGAGTAACTGCTGTGCTGGCAATTGAAACGCAGGGGTATTTTCTTCAATTTTGTGATAAAGCGCGGCAGTCACCTGCTCTAACTTTTGACGTTCTTCTGCTAAATGATAAAAAGCACCCAATTGTTCTTGAGCTGCTTTTAGGGTTTTAGCTTTGGCTTTTTGTTCGTGTTCGACTAAAAAATTACTGACTTTTTCAATTTTTTGTTTGCATTGATCACGCATGTTTTCTGCTTCAGACTTGACCATTTCTACAAACATTTCAACTTGTTGGCGACGCTCCTGCACATATTGTTCAACATCTAAAATATCTTGATAATGCTGCAAACTTTCCACACGGTTTTTCAAACTCCCTACTTCTACCCGAAGCAGCGTGAGCTGATGTTCTAACTCGTTACTTTCCAGCTCATCAGTTGCCAAATTGGTACGGGTACGGTCTAAATTAGTTTGTAATGATTGAATACCTGCTGATAATTCACGGCTGCGTAATGTTTGCCAAAAAACAATCACCACAAGAACTACAATTATTGCGCCCAATATATACAACATAACTTTGCCTCCCACCCCATCGGCCTGCCCCGTTCAAGTGATGCGTTTTTCACGCAAAAATCACTTCAACCTCAAGTTGCAGCCCCAAACACTCAACACAAAAATTTTAAAATAACCAATCAACCTCCTTTTTGTGCAAGGAAAATGAAAATCTACGGTTATAGCGTTAAATTAACTAGTTCTTGGGATGAAGGCTATCCCAAATTTTGAGTATTTTCACAATAATTTGAAAAAAATGTGACTGTTAGAAAGAAAGTGATTAAAAAGGAAGCTGTGCCCGAATTTCTACAGCTTCATGACTCAACGGCTGAGTAAATGCCAAATAGCTGGCATGCAACGCCATTCGTTTTAAAGGACTTTGTTGCGGCTGAGGATGATATAACTTATCGCCTGTGATTGGGTGACCAATATATTGCATGTGTACCCGCAACTGATGCGAACGCCCTGTAATTGGCGTCAGCAATACACGGGTAATATCTTCATCGGCCCGATATTCCAAAGCCTGATACAGCGTTTGTGCAGGCTTGCCTAAATCGAAATGCACAATTTGCCGTGGGCGGTTTTCCCAGTCGGTAATTAACGGCACATCGACACTGCCTTGCCCCTCAAGCTGCCCCTGAATTAAAGCTATATAGTTTTTTTTGACCGTTCGGGCCTGAAACATTTTACTTAATGCAACTTCTGCATCACGGTGCTTGGCGAACATTAAAATACCGGATGTCGCCATATCTAAACGATGGGCAATTTTTGCACTGGGATGTTGAGCTAAAACCCTTAAATAGGCACTGTCCTGATGTTCAGGCAAACGTCCCGGCACAGACAACAAACCTGCGGGCTTATCAATCACCAGCAAATCATCATCTTCATAGACAATTTCTAAAGGTTCTTGTGGTGGTGCATAAATAAAGTTGTCGTTTAAAGCCATGAACATACAGCATAAAAAGCGGTGCGGGCAAAATATCAAGCACAGCCCAAGCTGTCAATTCAGTCGGGCAATGTGCTTGCTTAGCTAAAACGATTAATGATGTCTGTTTCCTGATTGAGTGAGTTTGTACATTAATCTGCCAAATAATATTCTACGGTAGACACCACACGTACTTTTTTCAAATAAGGGGTGTTGCTGTCACGCTCTTCAATGCTAAATACGCCCTGATTGGCCGATTTGATTTTCCCCAAACGGCTGTCAGAATCTGCGGCAAATTTCTCTGCAACACTGCGGGCATTTTGGGTAGCTTGCTCGATCATGGCAGGTTTAATGTCATTCAACTGCGTATATAAATATTCAGTACGTTGCCCATAATCCTCACCACCAAAGGCAATACCATTCTTGCCTAAATCGACCAGACGGCTTTGTGCACTGCGGACTTTATCTATACTTTTGGTATAGACCGTAATGGTTTGATGCGCGGTATAACGCAAGGCAACATTACCATCTCCACCATATTGCTGGGCGTATTTATCGGTAATCACGGGTGCGGCAATGGTAATTTCTTCCGCAGCAAAACCTTCATTTTTTAAAAAGTTTTGAATTTGTGCAGTCTGGCCTTGCATGGTGTCATACAAAGCAGCCAAATCTTGACTGGCTGCGCTAAAACGAATGGGCCACACGGCCACATTGGCTTTGACTTCACGCTCAGACAAGCCTTTGACCGAAACCACACGCTCATATTGCTTAATTTTCAGTGCACTGTTGCCCAAAATCCAACCTGCCAGCACCATTCCCAAACAAATCAGCCCACCTAAAATCAGTGCGGGTTTTAATTGATTCATGTTTGTAAACTCCTTGAATTGTGGTCTTTCAGCCTTGCTGTGACTACATCTTATATTTTAAAGGTGCTTTAAAATGCGGTATTTCTGTTGTGGTATTTAAGGTCGCATCATATACAGCGCAATGAGCGGAGCAATATTGAACAGCAATACCCCTATTTTATAAACTGCCATACCACCATAATGAATCGCATCAAAACTTGAATCGGTGAGTTTGAACCATTTGCCATGTAACTGTCGAAGCCAGTTATGTGCAAATATCAACACCACAAACCACAGCATTAAAATAGCGTAATTAATCAGTGCACAAGTCAGTAAAAATCGACACCAAAAATCGTAATCAACACTCATATCACACCTGTTTAGATGCAGATTACAAGCTCAATTTAGCAGATTTAGATAAGTGACTTGATGGGAGTTTTGTAGCGAATGTTTACAAGAGATTTAAATTTAAACTGATATTTTATTTAGATTTTTATAATTTTATGGCTGTTATTTTAAGTTGTTATTTGTTTTGAAAATTCTTGAGGGTGTTAGGGAAAACAACTGTGGTTTACTTCAACTATCATGCTGGATAAGCCATGATCTTATAGCCTATAAACTTTTAATCTATAGCGTCCTAAGCCGAATCGAGACCTTTTGGGTAAGTACTACACGCGCGTTGTACGCAACTGGCAGCAATCTACTCTTTTCGATCCCCATCACACCCTTGAGATATATAGTAGTGATTTGAGCATGGGATTGTTTCCCCAAAATGATTTAATTTTTATATTTTTTTGAATTTTTTATTACATTTTTAACAATATTTTAAAATATTTCCCAAATAGGCAATTTTTATGCGCTTAAACCATCAAATAAAGCAGAAATATTGAATTTATTACCACATATTTTATGAAATGGTTTCAAACTGCTCCTGAAAGACTTATATCGAAGATTCTGCGACTTTCTTTTTGCCACGAATCCATCGAATAGCCCAAATTAAAGCAATGACCACCACAAACACCACTAACACAGGCACAATTAAAGACAATACCGAAAGTACTGCTGCACCAATCCACTCTCCTGTAGAAACGATAGGATTCGCAACTCCACCTGTAGTTGCAGTCGATACCCCACGTACCGCAACCGTGCTCATTTGCACTACACCCGCTGTACCTCCACCCACAATAATTGCCGAAGCCCAACTGGCAAATTGCGACATTTCGCCACTGCTTACTGCCATAGTGGTGAGTGTTCCTGCAATCATGGCAGCAGGTGTGGCAACGGTGTCGAGCATATTATCGACCCACGGCACATAATATGCGGCTATTTCACTGACTGTTGCTACAGCCAAAGCTAGACAAACAGCAGGCATTGCCAGCCATTCAAAACCTTTTAAAGGTTCAAACCACCCCATCAGTGCTGCAACACTCATAACCAATAATGGTACGAAAACCCGAAAGCCACTGGCAGCACTCAGACCAATGCCAACACATAAACCGAGTATTGTTTCCATGCTGTGCCTCATTGTTTGTGGTTTCTATGGCTAAAATAGCAAAAAGCCCCATCGGGTGATAGGGCTTTAGATTAAAAACAGGATCAGCTGTTTTTGTCGTGTAGCTTAGGCAACCTTGTTGTTATATTGGGTGCCATGGCATTTGGTACACGGTGGTAGACGGTCTGTACCAATTTCTAAGTAAACGCGATGCCCGCATTGGACACAAAAATAGAAGCCTGTTCCTGGTTTATCACCTGCAGTTACCATCTTTGTTCTCCGTGTGGTTTAGAAATGGTCAATCCAGTATATCTATTCTGTGATGATTGTCTATTGTCCATTTTGACAGGTGATGATGGCAATTGGGCTAAGCATGATTTAGGCAGAAAATTAAGTCAGGTTTACAAGGAGTTTGCCTATGTAACCTAAGACAATCCCCATCTCAATAAAAAAAAGACCCTATCATTTGGATAAGGTCTTTTTGTAAAAATAATTAACTAGATCATTTTAGATCAAAGCATCAAGCCACATTCCCTTCCAAGAAGTCCTGTGCAAAACGTTGCAATACACCGCCCGCTTCATATACAGACACTTCTTCTTCGGTATCTAAACGGCAAGTCACAGGCACTTCAATCATTTGATTTTTGCCGTCTGCAGTTGAACGCTCAATCACCAAAGTTAAGTCTGAACGTGGCGCAATATTACCCATCACGCTATAGAGTTCTGTACCATCCAAACCTAAAGTTTTACGGTTTACACCCGCTTTAAACTCAAGTGGCAATACGCCCATGCCCACCAAGTTGGTACGGTGAATACGCTCAAAACCTTCAGCGACAATCGCTTCCACACCAGCAAGACGCACACCTTTTGCAGCCCAGTCACGGCTAGAACCCTGACCATAGTCAGCACCCGCAATAATAATTAACGGCTGTTTACGGTTCATATAGGTTTCAATCGCTTCCCACATACGCATTACTTCGCCTTCTGGCTCAACACGCGCTTTAGAACCTTGCTTAATTGTGCCGTCTGAACGTACCACCATTTCATTAAACAATTTTGGATTCGCCAAAGTTGCACGTTGTGCCGTCAGGTGATCACCACGGTGCGTTGCATAAGAGTTGAAATCTTCTTCTGGCAAGCCCATTTTTGCCAAGTACTCACCTGCTGCCGAATCTAAAATAATCGCGTTCGATGGAGATAAATGGTCTGTGGTGATGTTATCGCCCAAAATAGCCAAAGGACGCATATTGGCTAAAGTACGCGGTGCCGCCAATGCACCTTCCCAATACGGCGGACGACGGATATAAGTACTTTGTGGACGCCAGTCATATAGCGGACTTTCGGATTTTTCAGACTCGCCCAAATCAAACATTGGGATATACACTTGGCGGAATTGTTCAGGTTTAACTGACTCTTTCACCAAAGCATCAATTTCAGCATCAGATGGCCAAATATCTTTTAAGTAAATTGGGTTACCATTTTGATCGGTGCCTAATGCATCTTTTTCGATGTCAAAACGGATGGTGCCCGCAATCGCATAAGCCACAACCAACGGTGGAGATGCTAAGAAAGCTTGTTTCGCATACGGATGGATACGACCATCGAAGTTACGGTTACCTGAAAGCACCGCAGTCGCATACAAGTCACGGTCAATAATTTCTTGCTGAATAGCTGGGTCTAATGCACCAGACATACCATTACAGGTAGTACATGCATAGGCCACAATACCAAAGCCAAGTTTTTCTAAATCTTTCAGTACGCCTGCTTCTTCTAAATATAAAGCAGCGGCTTTAGAACCGGGTGCAAATGATGATTTCACCCAAGGCTTACGCACGAGTCCTAATTCATTGGCTTTACGTGCCAATAAACCTGCTGCTACGGTATTACGTGGGTTTGAGGTATTGGTACAAGAGGTAATGGCCGCAATAATGATCGCACCATCTGGCATTAAGCCATCGCTACGTTGCTCAACTACACCTGCAATGCCTTTTTCTTTCAAGTCTGCAGTAGATACACGCGCATGCGGATTAGATGGGCCTGCAATGTTACGCGTTACCGTTGAAAGATCAAAACGTAACACACGTGGATACTCTGCCTGAGTCATATCAGATGCCCAAAGACCAATTTCTTTGGCATAGTTTTCAACCAGTTTTACCTGCTCTGCTTCACGACCAGTCAAAGTTAAATAGTCGATGGTGTTTTGGTCGATGTAGAACATCGCTGCAGTTGCACCATATTCAGGGGTCATGTTGGAAATCGTGGCACGATCACCCACCGACATGCTGTCTGCACCTTCACCAAAGAATTCTAAATAAGCACCAACCACACGTTCTTTACGCAAGAACTCAGTTAAAGCCAATACGATGTCAGTTGCTGTAATACCCGCCTGACGCTGACCGACTAACTCCACACCAATAATATCTGGCAGACGCATCCAAGAAGCACGGCCCAACATTACGTTTTCAGCTTCTAAACCACCCACACCTACAGAAATGACACCCAAAGCATCAGTATGTGGCGTATGTGAGTCTGTACCTACGCAGGTATCTGGAAATGCCAGACCTTCACGGTTTTGAATCACTGGAGACATTTTTTCCAGATTAATCTGGTGCATGATGCCGTTACCCGCAGGAATCACATCTACATTTTCAAACGCAGTTTTAGTCCATTCAATAAAGTGGAAACGGTCTTCATTACGGCGATCTTCCACTTCACGGTTTTTACGGAATGCATCTGGGTCAAAACCACCATATTCCACTGCCAAAGAGTGATCGACAATTAACTGGGTTGGCACTACAGGATTCACTTTAGATGGATCACCACCTTGATCGGCAATCGCATCACGCAAGCCTGCCAAATCTACCAATGCGGTTTGACCTAAAATGTCGTGACATACCACACGTGCTGGATACCACGGAAAATCATGCTCTTGTTTACGTTCAATCAATTGTTTTAAAGATTGTTCTAAAATTGCAGGATCACAACGGCGCACCAACTGCTCTGCAAGTACTTTTGAGGTATAAGGAAGTTTGGCATAGGCGCCTGGCTGGATATCTTCAACGGCTTGACGCACGTCATAAAAATCGAGCTGAGTGCCTTGCAGCGGTTTGCGGTAGTTGTTATTCATCTGGTATTCGCCCTTACTCTATTGTTCTCAACATCTTATGGGATGATTGTTTCCACCCGTCGAAAGCATTGTACGCTGCCAAAAACCCATTTCCCAAATCTTATATATTTCATATACTTAAATATAAAAATAGTGGTTTTTGCAATAATTGGTTACATTTTAAGTAAAATTCTTGCCTGAAAAATGCATTTTTTCTAAAAATAGCGCAAAATTGACCTCATTCTTTAGTCTTAGATTTCATTCTGAAAAGGGTTTTCATGCGCGATTTAGCTTTCTGTGCTTTGAGTTTAAACGGTGTAGATGCACAAAAATTTCTCCAAGGTCAGGTGACCGTCAATGTCGAAGCTTTGGCTGAAAATACAACGTGTTATACGGCTATTTGTAGTTTAAAAGGACGTGTGCAGTTTGGTTTATGGCTCAAAAAAATCTCCTCTGAAAGTTTTGAAATAATCAGCACTGCCGACCAAGCCGAAGATTTAGCCAAACACATTAGAAAATTTGGTGCATTTTCAAAAATGCAGCTTGAGACCATCGGTATGGTCTATCCACAACTCCAAGGTCAGCAGACTGAATTTGCTGCTGAAACGACCGATATTCAGGCATGGCAACTGCAAGCCATTGAAGCAGGTCACGCTTGGATTCAAGCCGCAACCGCAGAGGTGTTTCAGCCACAGGAATTACGTTTGCATCAACGTGAAGGCGTGCATTATGACAAAGGCTGCTATTTAGGTCAGGAAGTTGTGGCTCGTTTATGGTTTAAAGCCAAACCAAAACATTGGTTACATTTAATTCAGGGTACTGGTGATGCACCTGCGCCTGCAGACAAACTGAATAATGATGTGGAAGTAGTGAACAGCCTTGCAACTGCAGATGGTTTTAAAGCTTTGGTCGTGGCTAAGCCAAGTGCTTTGGAAGAATTATCTGTACAAGTATTAGATTTACCTGAACATTTAAATGGCGATGTCGCCCGCCCACAATAAACTTAAAAATATTGCTTACACCACGAGGGAATCACAAGATTCCCTCGGTCTTTTCTGTAATCTGAATAATTCACAGTTTTTATATTTACTTTCACATTTTTCAAATTATGATGAATACATCCGCTAAAACTTACACATAAACGGAGTTGTGTGTAAAAAATAATAAGGTCAAATGAAAATGATGAAGAAACTACTCATTGTGGGTGCGATTGCCCTATCTAGCAGCATCAGCATGGCAAATAGCAACATTCCAACCGATCCTGCTTTTGCAAAGATTGAACAATTAATGCAAGCCAATAAAGTCAAAGATGCCTATCAGGAGTTAGAAAAACTGTCCAAAGCTGGCAATGCTCAAGCCATGTATAACTTGGGTTATTTAACCCAAACAGGGCAAGGCACCGCTAAAAATGAAAAGAAAGCCCTACAGTTGTACGAGCAATCTGCTCAAAAAGGCTACCCTGTTGCGCATTATGTGTTAGGTAAAAACTATCTGACGGGTGCTTTGGGTTTAAAACAAGATACTGCCAAAGCTAAACAGCATTTACAAAGTGCCTCTAAACTAGGTTTTCACGATGCAACTGTAGATTTAGCCGTTGTATATTTCTCAGAAAATACGGCAGCGTCCGATCAACAAGGACTAAAGTTATTACAGCCTTTAATAGCGAAGGATCACTATCAAGCCATTCATGCCAAAGCTTTATACGACATTAGCACGGGCTTTAAAAACAAAAATGAAACACCAATTAAACAAGGTCTACAAAGTATCCAAAACTTGGCACAAAAGGGCTATATTCCTGCGCTCATGGCGGTGGGCAATATGTTTGTGAATGGCAATATCGTGCCACAAAATTTACCTGAGGCGAAAAAGATTTTTGCATCATTGGCACAGGAAAATGTACCTCAAGCCAAAGAGTCACTGGCTGCGGTAGAAAAAATGATGGCCGATCAAGCCAAAGGTTCAAACAAAGCTGCAGCCAAGAAAAGTTAAAACTCGGACTTAGTGAGCATAGCGCACACATTCAGCCAGTTCATCTGTCAGTGCGCTATCTTACCAACTCAAGACGCTCGCAAGATGCCAAATCTAAGTCGTCATAATGCATCACACAATTCCGCCCCTGATATTTGGCGGTATACAGTGCCAAGTCAGCTTGTTTGATCAATGGCTCCAAATTACACTGTGCGACTCCAAGTTCTGCCACGCCAACAGACACCGAAAAGTGTAATTCCTGATCTTGCAATGAGATGCCTTGTTGCGACAGCTTTTGGCGTAAACGCTCTGCTATTTTCAAGGCATCCTGTTTGGTCGTATGCGGTAAAAAAACAATAAATTCCTCTCCACCAAAACGAGCCAAAATATCCCCCTGTCGCATTTCACGTTGTGACACTTCTGCAATGCTACGTAGTACCCGATCACCTACATCGTGCCCATAGGTGTCATTGATGACTTTAAATCTGTCGACATCAAAAATCAGTAAAGCCGCCGTACCCTCATAGCAACTTGCCTGAATGAGATGCCCGACTGCATACATAAAATGGCGTCTGTTGTGCAATTGAGTCAGTTCATCTGTTTGTGCCATTTCATTTAAAATATGGTAATTCCAGTCTTCCAATAATGCTCTAAGAAAATTCTTACGCGCATTTAGGGTATTAATCCAAGCAATATATAAAAATCCTGCAAACTACTCAGACGATAGACACCATATAAAATCACCAAGCTGATCAGCGCAGAGGTGATTAAAGAACGGCGAAAATGCACTTGAATAGACAAATTCCCCAAGACAATCAAAATCACGCTGGCATATAGATATGTAGAAATCCACGCACTGGTTGAGTGTAATAAAAGTTAAAACCAAATGATTGCAGATACACTGGTCGAAAGCGGTAAAATCAGATCTAACCACTGAATTTGGCGAACATATTTAAATAAGAAAAAATTAAGACTACAACCAATAAGAATGGCCATCACACGTGTCATACCAGACAGCGCACTTACATCGGGGATGACAAAATGGTCTGCCCAGAAATAAATTAAAAATGCCAGCTGAGCGACATAATTTACTTGTTTTAAATAAGATTTTTGATGTCGATACTGAAACTGATAATAGTTGTGTTTGAATACTGCTGGAATTTTTGCAATTGGGTCTTTTAAGGCATTTTCGATAAGTTGCCGACTCTGAATATCACAATGTGAAGCATTCAAAATCGAGCGTTGTACAGAATGACTCGCTGACTGTAACAACACTTTTGAAGGTGAATTCTCTTGTGTTGTATCTGAATGTGGGGCATCTTGCATAGCCCATCCTGCAAACAATGCTATATGTCTAATATTGCTAAATAATATACAACTGCCATCTATTTTGTACACTGTTTATTCAAGTGCATTTTCAAAGTTATAACACTAAGGTCTCGTTCAGTTTTATAACCAATGGTCAGATTGGGTTAATAAAATTGCCACCATCACAAAACCTAAAATTGTGCTTAATACTAAGGGTGCCAAAGCTTTTTCATGCAAACCATAGTGCTGCCCAAAAATACCAAAGGCGATTGGCATGGGCAAAGCCGCCAATAAAGTTCCAACAAACAACATTTCACGGCTGACATCCAACATCCATAAAATGCCAAAAATCGTGAGCGGCATCAGCAGCACCTTGAGCAATACCAACACTATACTTTGCAGATTCAGCGACTGAATTTTCATTCCAACCAGACTGCCGCCAATCACAAACAGTGCCAAAGGCGAAGCGGTTTTACCCAACATTTCTAGAATTTGTGAGATAGATTGCGGCAGTTTTAAGTTTAAGAACACACACAACATGCCCAATAAAATGGATAAAATTACAGGATTTTTCAGTAAACGCTGCAAGGTTTCCAAATAAAGTTGCCAGCCTGATTTTGTTGTAGATTGCAGCCCACGTTCTGCCAAAATTAGCATAATGGCCACAATAATCAGGTTTTCTACAATTAAAGTTAAAGACAAATAAATTGCGGACTGACTGCCAATCAACAAGGTTAAAATGGCTGTGCCAATAAACCCAGTGTTGGACATAGAAGCACCCATCGCCAAAACACTGCTATGGGTTATACTTTCAGAAAAATAATGCCGATACAGTAAAAATGCACCTGCAAACAATACAATAGAACCGCCACCATACCCCAGAAAATAAGTAGGATGCCAAATTTCCGCCAAGCTCTTACTGGCCAAAGCCTGCAATAAAAATGCAGGCAAGGCAACTTTCATAACAAACTGCCCTAGAAACTGAATTGCGTTAGATTCTATAAACTGGCTTTTTACGGCGAAATATCCCAAAAGCACGACGGCACAAATGGGAAATAAAATACTCAGTAACACCCTGACATCCTTTTTCAGTGTTGCCCATATTTCTGCATGGTTTTACTGATTCACCTTACACCGAATTCTCCAATAAAGCACGGCAAAATAGTTTAAGTTTCACCTATTTTAAGTGATCCAATCTTAGGTTTCTGCATCACCCTCTGTTGGCTTAAACGGCTGAAATAAACAACGGAATCCGTGTGGCTGACAGCGTAAATATTGTGGTGCAATCTCAACTTGCTCGCCCAATTCAGCAGCTGCATGCCAAGGCCAGCGCGGGTCATATAAAATTGCACGTGCAATAGCAATGGCATCGGCCTGTTCATATTGCAAAATACCTTCTGCCTGCATAGCTTCTGTGATTAAACCCACTGCAATCACAGGTATTTTTACCGCCTGTTTAATCGCATGTGCAAAGGGTGTTTGATAGCCTGCGTGTAAATCAATCTGCTGTTCAGGGTGTAAACCACCACTCGATACATGAATATACGCAGCACCTAAATGCTCAAGCGCTTTGGCTAAACCAATGGATGACTCCAGATTCCAACCACCAGCATCATCCATCCAGTCTGTTGCAGAAATTCGCACTCCAATTGGATAACCTTGTGGAACTGCATTTTTAATGGCTTGGAATACTTCTAAGGTTAGGCGAATCCGATGCTCCAGACTACCGCCATATTCATCTTGACGTTGATTGGACAATGGCGACATAAATTGATGTAGCAAGTAACCATGTGCAGCATGAATTTCAATTAAGTCAAAGCCTGCATCCACCGCACGTACAGCAGCACTGGCAAAGTCTGCAATAATCTGCTGAATTTCATCTTGGCTTAATGCATGGGGTGCATGTTCATGTGCCTGAAATGGCAACTCACTGGCCGATACCGTCTGCCAGCCATGCTCTTCATTCGGTGCAAACTGCCCTTTGCCCCGCCAAGGTTTATCAGTCGATGCTTTACGCCCTGCATGCGCCAGTTGTATCGCAAATGGCATTGGAGACAGACTTTTAATTTTATGCAAGAGCGCTTTGAGCTGCGCACGCTGCATATCATTCCATAAACCTAAGTCGGCATAACTAATGCGCCCTTCAGCCTGCACTGCGGTAGCTTCGACGATACACATGCCTGCCCCAGACAGCGCATAATTTGCCCATTGTTGTTCGTGCCAGTAACTTAATTCTCCCTGTTCATTGGCAGAGTATTGACACATCGGAGCAATCAGAATTTTATTGGCAAGTTGCAGTGAGCCAAATTGAATCGGCTGAAAAAGTAATGTCACGCTGCATGCCCTCATACTGTGCGATTCACCAAAAGTGAATCATGAAATAAAGAAGTAAAAACTCGGAATCTGCCATCTTTTCAAGATGGTTTTTCCCTATAGTAGATGTTCAAAAATGATTTATTTATAACGTGTTGTATGGTTTTTGCAAAGCATGCTTTAGCTTTTCACAGAATAATTTTGCGGTGGCAAGCTATGGCTTGTATTCTATAGGTTATCCCCAATATTAAGCGCATTACTTTATGCCCTTGCCTGCTTAATTTCCACAAGTGGATTGAATTTGTACCATGCCTGAATTGCCCGAAGTTGAAACCACCAAAACCAGTTTATTGCCGCTGCTGGATCAAAAAGTCCTGAATGTAGAAGTACGTCAAGCCAGCTTACGTTGGCCCATTCCAGAAAACCTGCATAAACTCACAGGACAAAAACTTCTGCAATTGACCCGCAGATCCAAATACATTCTGGCGCAATTTGAGCAAGACAGCATGTTATGGCATTTAGGCATGTCAGGTAGTTTTCGTCTTTGCGATGCCCATGAAGATTTACGCAAACATGACCATCTGATTATTCAGTTTGAAGATATGCAATTGCGTTACCACGACCCACGTCGTTTTGGCTGTATTTTATGGCTAGATGAAAGCTCACAACATAAATTGATTGATCCTCTTGGCCCTGAGCCACTGAGTGATGCGTTTAATACTGACTATCTTTTTCACAAGTTAAAAAATAAGAACGTTGGCATTAAAGTTGCAATTATGGATAACCACGTCGTGGTAGGTGTGGGTAATATTTATGCCACGGAAAGCCTATTTAACTTAGGTATTCATCCTGCACAACCTGCGTCATCTCTGAGTTTGGCGCAAATTGAAAAACTGGTGATTGAAATTAAACGTATTTTAAAACAGGCGATTGATTTAGGTGGTTCGACCTTACGTGATTACAGCAATGCCATGGGTGAAAATGGTTACTTTCAGCAGACTTTACTGGCCTATGGCCGCGCAGGTGAAATGTGTGTGAATTGCGAAACCACATTAGAAAACCTGAAACTAGGGCAACGTGCATCTGTGTTTTGCCCTGAATGCCAGCCATTGAAAAAAGTACCGACCACGACTAAACATGCCGCAACTAAACGAGGTAAAAAAGCATGAAAACTGCAATTGTGCGTCATATCTTAGTCAAAGATAAAGAAACCTGTGAACAACTGAAAAAGCGGATTCAATCGGGTGCTGATTTTGCCAAAATTGCCAAACAGTTTTCGACCTGCCCTTCGGGCAAAAAAGGCGGTGAATTGGGTGAGGTTAAAAAAGGACAACTCGTGCCCGTGATTGATAAATTAGTCTTTACTGCAGCAGAACGGGTATTGCATGGCCCTGTGAAAAGTCAGTTTGGTTTTCATTTGGTAGAAGTAAAGTTTCGGATGTGATTTATAATTTCCAAAGTTCCCTCTTCTTACAAGAGTGGTTTACCCCCCTCACCCTTACGCGGTATTGCCGCTCATCTCCCAAAGGAAGAGAGTAAAAAAACGGCGCATCTTGCACCGTTTTTTTGCTTCATCTAAGGATTAAAATTATTGACGTTTTTTCAATTCATCACGAATTTCACGTAATAATTCAATATCTTCTGGTGTTGCTTCTGGAGCTGGCTCTTCTTCTTGGTTACGGCGCATTTTGTTCATTAACTTCACTAACCAGAACACTACCCATGCCAATAGAATGAAGTTAATCAAAATGGTCATGAAGTTACCATAATGAAAAATATTTAAACCAGCTTCCTGTGCCGCAGTTAAGGTTTGAATATTATTTGGATTATCACCCAAAATCAGGAACTTGTTGGTAAAGTCGACATCACCACCGAGCACCCATGAAATAAGCGGCATGATCACATCTTTAACCAATGAATCAATAATCTTACCAAAAGCACCACCAATGATGACACCAACCGCCAAATCCATCATATTGCCTTTAATGGCAAATTCTTTAAATTCTTGAATAATGCTCATACGACTCTCCAGTATTTTTTAAGCGTTATTTTGTGACGCAGTATACATTATATTATGTTACAAATTGCACGTGTCGTTATAGCATTGTGTAATTTTAAAGTTTGGTCAATATCGAATTTGTGTTTAAACATTTGGTCATAAAAAAACCGCTAAACGAATTTAGCGGTTTTTAGATCACGATATTCTATTATTTATCGCGGTTACGTTTACGTTCGTTTTCAGTCAACCAACGCTTACGAATACGAATTGATTTTGGTGTTACTTCAACTAGCTCGTCGTCTTCAATAAATTCAAGTGCTTGCTCAAGCGTGAATTCAATTGCAGGCACTAGTGTCAACGCATCATCAGTACCAGAAGCACGTACGTTAGTTAACTGCTTCGCTTTAGTTGGGTTAACCACCATGTCGTCTGAACGAGAGTTAATCCCTACAATCATACCTTCGTAAACTTCTAACTGAGGTTTAGCGAATAAACGACCACGATCTTGTAAGCTGAACAATGCATAGCCCAAGCAAGTACCTTGAACCATAGAAATCAACACACCATTTTGACGTTTCGCTACTTGACCTGCTTTCATTGGGCCATAGTGCGAGAAGCTTGAAGTCATGATACCTGTACCTGAAGTCATGGTCATGAATTCAGAACGGAAACCAATTAAGCCACGTGAAGGGACAGTTGCTTCAATACGGATACGGCCTTTACCGTCTACTTCCATATTGGTCATCTCACCTTTACGGTTACCCATTTGTTCCATCACAGCGCCTTGGTGCTGTTCTTCTACGTCAAAAGTCACGTTTTCGTATGGTTCTTGCATTTCGCCATCGATCTCTTTCAAGATCACTTGTGGACGAGATACACCCATCTCGAAGCCTTCACGACGCATGTTTTCAATCAATACTGAAAGGTGAAGTTCACCACGGCCTGATACTTTGAAACGGTCAGGACTGTCAGTATCTTCTACACGAAGTGCAACGTTGTGAATTAATTCGCGGTCTAGACGTTCACGAATGTTACGTGAAGTCACGAATTTACCTTCTTTACCTGCAAACGGTGAGTTATTCACTTGGAATGTCATCGATACTGTTGGTTCGTCTACAGAAAGCGGTGGTAAAGCTTCTACACTTTTCGGATCACAAATCGTGTCAGAAATATGCAGTTCGTCCATACCTGTTACACATACGATGTCGCCTGCAGAAGCAGATTCAACATCAACACGCTCTAAACCATGGTAACCCATGATTTTTAAGATACGACCGTTACGTGTTTTACCTTCTTGGTCAATCACGGTTACAGGTGTATTTAATTTCACTGAACCACGTTGAATACGACCAACACCAATAACACCTACGAAGCTGTTATAGTCAAGTGAAGAGACTTGCATTTGGAATGGACCATCAACATCAACTGCTGGTGGCTCAACAATATCAACAATTGTTTCAAATAACGGTGTCATATCTTCCGCTAATTCGTCTGGTGCAGGACCAGCAACACCACGTAAGCCTGATGCATATACGATTGGGAAGTCTAATTGGTCATCAGTTGCACCCAAGTTATCAAACAAGTCAAATACTTGATCAATTACCCAGTCTGGACGTGCGTTTGGCTTATCTACCTTGTTGATGATCACGATTGGCTTCAAACCACGTGCAAAGGCTTTTTGCGTTACAAAGCGAGTTTGTGGCATTGGGCCTTCTTGAGAGTCTACAAGAAGTAATACGCAGTCAACCATTGACATTACACGTTCAACTTCACCACCGAAGTCGGCGTGTCCCGGGGTGTCGACAATATTGATACGGTATTCAGTATCAGTACGTTTATCTAACCATTTGATTGCTGTGTTTTTTGCAAGAATGGTAATACCACGTTCACTTTCAATAGCGCCTGAATCCATGACACGCTCAATCTCGCCCGCTCGTTCACCGAGTGCACCCGATTGTTGTAAAAGTTTATCCACAAGAGTTGTTTTACCGTGGTCAACGTGCGCAATAATTGCGATGTTGCGGAGAGTTTTAATATCTGACATGTAAATTCAATACGCTATAAATTTGAGGGCAAATTATACAGAAAAATACTAAAGTTTTATAGTGACACTTTATTGACACACACAATTTTTTTTGATGAGTAACACGCTTTTGATTTTGTAAAGCTGTGTAACTCGATTAGAATAGCGCCACTTTTGCAATATCTTTACGACTTATGTCTGATTTTAACCAATCTCCCTCCCCAAAAGACCAACTTGATCTGGTCTATGGTCTGAATGACCGTCCAAAACCACTTATCGCTTTTTTAGCCGCATTCCAGCATTTATTGGCGATTATTGTACCGATTGTTACACCTGGCTTGCTGATTTGCTTGGCTTTGGGTGTTTCAAAAGAAGATACCAACATGATTTTGTCGATGTCTTTGGTCATTTCAGGCATCGCGACCTTTTTACAATGTAAAAAAGTTGGCCCTTTTGGTGCTGGCTTACTCATTGTGCAAGGTACCAGTTTTAACTTTATTGGCCCCATTATTGGGATCGGCTCTGCCATGGTCGCAGCAGGTACACCTGTTGAGTCAGTCATGGCGGCAATTTTTGGTGTCGTGATCGCAGGTTCATTTATTGAAATGGGCGTGTCCCAAATTTTGCCGTGGGTCAAAAAACTGATCACACCACTGGTTACTGGCATTGTGGTGCTGTTAATTGGTCTAACCCTTATTAAAGAAGGCCTCATCAGTATGGGCGGTGGCTATCAAGCCATGAGCAATAATACTTTTGCCAATACTGACAACCTGATTATGTCGTGTACGGTCTTAGCCATCATTATTATTTTGAACCGTATCAATATCACCTGGATTAAAAGCTCTGCTATTTTAATTGCCTTGGTGATTGGTTATGCACTGGCAGGCATGATGGGTCATTTAGACTTTTCAGGCTTGAAAGATGCGCCACTGATACAAGTTCCTACACCTATGCATTTTGGACTAGATTTCTCTTGGAGTCTGTTCATTCCTTTGGCCTTTATTTATTTGGTGACTTCACTGGAAGCAATTGGTGACATCACTGCAACATCCAAACTTTCCAATCAACCTGTAGATGGCCCGCAATGGATGCAGCGTATCAAAGGTGGTGTATTGGTGAATGGTGCCAACTCATTCTTGGCAGGTATTTTCAATACTTTCCCAAGTTCGGTGTTTGCCCAAAACAATGGTGTAATTCAACTGACAGGCGTTGCTAGCCGTTATGTAGGAATTTGGATTGCAGCACTGCTGATTATTTTAGGTCTACTCCCTGCAGTTGCAGGCGTGATTCAGGCAGTACCTCAAGCAGTTCTAGGTGGTGCTGTAATGGTGATGTTTGGTGCTGTCGCAGCTTCAGGTATCAACATTCTTTCAGGGGTACAGCTAGATCGTCGTGCCTTACTGATTATTGCAATTTCTCTTGGCTTAGGCTTAGGTGTTGCACAAGTGCCACAAATTTTGGAACACTTACCTGAATTATTCCGTAATATTTTCAGCTCAGGCGTTGCCACAGGCGGTATTGCAGCACTCATTTTAAATATTGTGCTTCCTGAAACCCAAAAGTAATTGCATGTCCAAAAAACACTGTCTGAGCTGAACTTAGACAGTGTTTTTCTATTGGAGAGAGAACCATGAACCCCCAAAGCGAAGTTTTACTCAGACAATATGACTATTTGTCTGGTCGTGTTCTACTGATCAATGCCCCAACCGATCAACTCATCGCAGAATTGGGTGACTCAATCCAAGCCTCTGTCTGGACATGGAATTTCAACGACTATCAATACTTTCAAAATCAGCAGGCTCAAGTGCATTTTGGTGCAGAGTTTCCTGCTGCCGAGTTTGATCAAGCAGTTATTTTCGTACCCAAATCCAAAGAATTACTGAATTATTTAATTCATAATGTTGCGGCCCAACTCAAAGTGGGCAGTAGCATATTTTTGGTGGGTGAAAAGAAAGGGGGGGTTGAGCGCGCAGCCAAACAGTTACAGCCTTATGGCAAAATGCTCAAGCTTGATAGCGCACGTCATTGCCAACTTTGGCAGCTAATTTTAGAACACAATGTTCAGGCTAAAGCACTGTCTGACTGGGCACAACGCTATAACATCAGCACACCAAAAGGTGACTTACAAATTTGTGCGCTACCAGGCGTATTTAGCCAAAAGCATTTAGATGTCGGTACTGCAGTTCTCTTGCCTTATTTAAGTCAGGTGACGTCTGGAAAAATTGCAGATTTTGGCTGTGGTGCTGGGGTCATCAGTGCTTATTTAGCGACGTTAAATCCTGAAAACCGAATTTTTGCGCTCGATGTCGATGCCTTTGCTTTAGCATCTACACAAATGACGTTTGAACAAAATCAGCTCAATCCTCAACAACTTGAAATTAAAGCGGTGACAGGCATTCAGGATGCCCCGCTGTTTTTACATGCCATTGTCAGCAATCCCCCATTTCACCAAGGTATTCAGACCGATTACGATGCCAGTGAAACCCTATGTAAAACTTCACGTCGTCATTTGAAATCGGGTGGTGAACTTTGGATTGTAGCCAACCGCTTTTTGAATTACCCGCTATTAATTGAACAAAGTTTTGGTCAATGCACAATCAAGGCAGATCAACAAGGCTTTAAAGTACTGTTTGCCAGTACACAAAAAAATACGAAGGATGCATGATGAGCGAAACTCAAAACAATCGACAGTTACAGCGTAAACTCGGTGCACGTCATTTAAACATGATTGCCATTGGTGGCTCGATTGGTACAGGCTTGTTCCTTGCCTCGGGCGCAACCATCGCTAATGCAGGCCCAGGCGGTGCATTACTGGCCTATGCCCTCATAGGGGTGATGATTTATTTCTTGATGACCAGTCTAGGTGAGCTTGCCACCCACAATCCAACCTCTGGGGCTTTCTTCACATACGGCAGCAAATATGTAGAAGGCGGCTTTGGGTTTGCGCTAGGCTGGAACTATTGGTACAACTGGGCCATTACGGTTGCATTTGAATTAGTAGCTGTGCAATTCATTATGAAATTCTGGTTTCCAGATATTCCTGGTTTCTATTGGAGTGCGTTATTTCTAGCGGTTGTATTTGGAATTAATGCATTAACCGTAAAAGGATTTGGTGAATCAGAGTTTTTCTTCTCGCTGGTCAAAGTCCTTGCGATCGTCGCCTTCATCATCATTGGTATATTCATGATTGTAAAAATCATGCTGACTCCAGATGTCACTACTTTCGCCAATTGGAGCAAAGGTGAAGCTCCATTTGTCGGTGGATTATCTGCCCTGATTGGTGTAGCGATGATTGCAGGATTTTCTTTCCAAGGCACCGAAATGGTCGGAGTTGCAGCAGGTGAATCTAAAAATCCAAAAAAGACCATTCCAATTGCAATCAAACAAATTTTCTGGCGAATCTTATTATTTTATATCGTGTGTATTTTCATCATCGGTACACTCATTGCCTACGATGACCCTCGTTTACTCCAAGCAGCAGCGACTGATAATATCTCCCTTTCTCCTTTTACTTTACTGTACGAACAGGCAGGTTTTGCTTTTGCAGCAAGTGTTATGAATGCAGTGATTTTAACGGCTATTTTATCTGCTGGTAACTCAGGCATGTATTCCTCTACCCGTATGCTATTTGATATGGCACGCAAAGGTAGCGCCCCAAAAGCTTTTGCACGACTGGATGCACGTGGCGTACCCATGAATGCACTTTATGCTACTACCGCAATTGCCGCACTGTGCTTTTTAACCACTTTTATTGGTGAAGAACAAGTATTTAACTGGCTACTGAATATGTCAGGTATGTGTGGCTTTATTGTCTGGCTTGGTATTGCTGTATCACATTATCGTTTTCGTAAAGGCTATTTGGCACAAGGCTACCAACTGCATGATTTAGCCTATCGTGCTAAATTCTTTCCATTTGCCCCGTGGTTTGCCTTTATCCTATGCGCGATTGTGGTCTTAGGTCAGAACTACCAAGCGGTGCTTGATGGTGAATGGTTAGCGGTATTATCAACCTATATTGGGATCTTTTTATTTTTAGCGATTTGGTTAGGCTATAAATGGAAACACAAAACCAAGCTCATTGCCTATCAAGATATGGATGTACAACCTATACTTACAGATCGTGATTAAAATAGATCACCATCTGTTTCTTCATGACCATCTGTTTCTTCATGACCATCTGTTTCTTCATGATTGATCAAAACAGCCAACTTCTGGCTGTTTTTTTATGCGGGATATTTAAACCAATACGGTCAAAAATTATTTTAGTTAAGATCTATTATCAAAAAAACAATGATATTCAACAATTAAGCTATTCAATTTTTTCTCTACTCAGTTGATATTCTATTCATCACTTCCTAATTCACTGAGGAATTCTCCTTCACAATCTGAACTTCATTAATCTTTCTATCACGTGATTGAATTTACATCACCCGTTTCTCTCAATACATGGTTAGCATGCTGCATCTTATCTTAAGACAATGTAAATCCAGATGATTTTCCCTTGTGTTTTCAACACACAAACTGAATAGACATAAAAAAAACGACTCCGAAGAGTCGTTTTTTTCAACTTAACTCAAATTATTGAGCTTGTTGTTCAACAGTCACTGTACGGCTGCCAGTGATCGTCGCGAATACACGACGGTTCATAGCACGACCTTCTTTAGTGTTGTTGTCAGCAATCGGTTGATCCCAAGCGAAACCTTGAGTAGACAAGCGAGCTGGATCTACATTGTATTCATTTACAAGTGAAGATTTAACAGAGTTCGCACGAGCTAAAGATAAACGTTCGTTCAATGCACGTGGACCAGTGTTGTCAGTGTGACCTTCGATGCGAGCAGTAGCGTTTGGATATTCAACTAACTTCTCAGCAACTTTAGCGATTTCTGGCTTGTACTGATCTTTGATGTTTGATTTGCTTGTATCAAAGAACACACGAAGTTCCATGTTCAAGTCTTCAGTCAACTCTTGTGGAGCTGGTTGAACTGGAGCAACAGGTTCAACTGGAGCAACTTCTACTACTGGAGCAGCAGGCTTCAAGTGACCGCCTAGAACTACGTTAAGACCAGCTAAAGCTGTATAGTTCCAGAAATCTTCATCAATGTTATAAGTAGCGCGTGCTTCTGTACGAAGAGATAGCGCATCGTTTAGGCGGAAGAAAGCACCTAAACCAGCATTACCTAAAGTACCTTCTTCTTCAAGACCACGATCACCACGTCCATCAGCCGAATCCAATTCATACTTATAGTGACCAGCACCTAAAAGTACGTATGGCTTGATTTTGCTGTCATAGTTTTTAGTGATCAAATCAGAAGTAGCGTAGAAGTTACCATTGATTTGAGTTTGTTTATATTCTGCACCAGGTGTTGTGTATTCTGAATCACCTTTTACTTGGTTGTATTCAACTTCAAAACCTAACCAAGGAGTAAGTTCTACACCTAACGCTGCACCAACAAACAAATCATCTTGAATCTCTTGACCAAGATCAGTCAAGTGTTCAGGACCATTGTTGTGTTTAGTATCTTGCCAAGTGTAACCAAGCATTAATGGGGTAATAGTTACGCCCGCGTTTGCAGCAGCTAAAGGAGCAGCTACGAGCATTGCTAATGCAATACGACTCATTTTCATGGATTTATCCTCCAGAGATAACAATTGTTGTTCAAGCTCAAGCCTAAATTTTCGACTACCCTGAGATAGGCTTTCTTATACCCCAGTATTATTTTTAAGCTAGTCACTTTGAATCATACAAACACTTTTTTAATTTTCCAAGTGCTTGATAATTTTAATCAAGTAAATTATTGACAAAATTACTTACAATTTCCGTTGTAATTCGGTAATTTTCTACTCAATTATTTGGTGCGAATAGCCTATCTTTCTTGCGGTTTATTCTAACACTTTCGCGAGAAGTTGTTTAGTACTTATTATACAACAAATAAAGCGCTATAAAACAACAAATTACTCAGATTAATCATAAAAAAACATAACAATAACAGGTAAAGGCTTATGTCGAATATAAGAAAAAACGGCTTCACGCTGTTTGAATTGATCGTCACCTTAGCAATAAGTGCTATTTTAGTCATGATTACCCTACCCCATTTTCATCAACTGATGGCAGAACAAGAACTCAAACGAATTCAGTATTCATTACAGTCCAGCCTGAAAATAGCACGCTCTCATGCCTTCACCCATCACAGCAATGTAGTGATTTGTCCTACACAAAACTTTGTTCAATGTAGCAAGCAAAACTGGAATACTGGTTTTTTGATCTTTATGGATCGTAATCGAAACCGCCAAATTGACGATAGTGAATACATTCTTTATACAGAAAAAACTACACTTAAATATGGAAGCTTAGATTGGCGTGGCACTTTAAACATACCCAGCGTTACTTTTAATGCACAACAAGGTTTGCCGATCGGCTCAAATGGTAGCTTCTTTTACTGCTCCACTCACCTTACAAGCAAACGCTTAGTACTCAGTAAAATGGGGCAAACCCGAGCAGAAGACATCAATATATGTTAACTCAGCAGTCTAAACGATCTTTACATTGTCACTTTATTCTTATCTTTTTTTGCCTATACTGCAGAAGTGATCTATTCCTGCTTGGAATTCAATTTAGACAAAAGTACATATAAATTGGGAGAATAAAATGACGGATATCGTGATTGTGAATGGCGCTCGTACTGCCATGGGTGGTTTTCAAGGCAGTTTAGCCAATGTGACTGCACCAGAATTAGGTGCGGCAAGTATTCAAGCGGCCATTCAACGTGCGGGGGTACAAGCAACAGAAATCGATGAAGTCATTATGGGCTGCGTCCTGCCTGCGGGTTTAAAGCAAGGCCCTGCCCGTCAGGCGATGCGTCAAGCAGGCTTACCAGATTCTACAGGTGCGGTCACCATTAACAAACTCTGTGGTTCTGGAATGAAAGCTGTCATGCAAGCTGCCGATGCAATCAAAGCAGGTTCTGCCTCAATCATTGTCGCAGGTGGCATGGAGTCAATGAGTAATGCACCTTATGTACTGACCAAAGCACGTGCTGGCTACCGTATGGGACATGGTGATGTGAAAGACCACATGTTCTTAGATGGCCTTGAAGATGCTGAAACAGGTCGTTTGATGGGCTCATTCGCACAAGATATGGCAAATAGCAAAGGTTACACGCGCCAACAAATGGATGACTTTGCGATTCGCTCACTCAAACGTGCACAAACTGCGGTCAATGAAGGCTATTTTGCTGATGAAATCGTCCCTGTGACAGTTACAACACGTAAAGGCGATGTCATTGTAGATAAAGATGAACAACCTTTTAATGCCAATATTGAAAAAATTCCAACACTTCGTCCTGCTTTTGCCAAAGATGGTACGATTACCGCAGCCAATGCCAGTTCAATTTCGGATGGTGCATCGGCACTCGTACTCACTTCTGCTGAACATGCAGCCGCCAAAGGGTTAAAGCCTATGGCAAAAATTGTGGCCTATGCAACCAACTCACAACATCCTTCAGAATTCACCATTGCCCCAATTGGTGCAATTCAGAAAGTATTGGACCGAGCAAGCTGGAATGCGCAAGATGTAGATTTATGGGAAATTAATGAAGCTTTTGCTATGGTCACCATGTGCCCAATGGATGAATTCAAACTAGATCCTGAAAAAGTAAATATCAACGGTGGTGCCTGCGCACTTGGTCACCCTGTAGGTTCGACTGGCTCACGCATCATTCTGACTTTAATTCATGCACTGAAACGTACAGGTGGTAAGCGTGGTGTAGCGGCTTTATGTATTGGCGGCGGCGAAGCAACTGCTGTAGCAATTGAGTTACTATAAATCAGTAACCGATACCCTTTTTGCACTCTTTTAAAATCAAGAAAAATAAATAAAAGTCTCGAGTTTCGAGGCTTTTATTTTCAGATGCTGATCTAAGCATTAAAAAAGGTGAATACATCATTCACCTTTTTGATATCTAATAATCTAGAGATTTTTACAAACCTGTCAGTAGCACAATCGCCACCTGATTCATAATAATTTCAGCAATATATAAAGCTAAAAATGCAATGATTGGTGATAAATCAATCATGCCCATGTTCGGCAATAAACGACGGAATGGTGCTAACAACGGCTCTGCCAACTCTTGAATCACTTCAATATAAGGCCCACGAGACTGGGTAAACATGACCACCCAACTTAAAATAATAGTCGCAAAAATCAGATAGCGACAGAAACGGATTAAATCCTGAATCATGGTCACAAAAGTCAGAATCAACAAGTGAATCGGACTGTTCGGCATAGCCCCATTCAGATACATCACCCCGAAAATTTTAAGTAAATACAACACCACCAACAAAGCTAAGGCAGCTGAATTGACACGACCTTTGGCTACAGTTGGAAATATACGACCAAATACATCTACAATTTTGGTGGCTTTGATGGTTGAAAGCACCACAGGGTTATATGGGCTAACCGCAGCCAACTGCATTAAGAAACGGAAGAAGACGAGCAAAATTGCTACGTTAATGATAATGCCAAAAATTAGCGCAGAATTTGCACCCATACTTAAACTTTCCTAAATTTAAATTCGTTGTTTTTCAATTATTAAATGCTGTCGCTTAACTCTTGTGCCAATTCTTGACTGCGCATTTTTGCAGCAGCCAATGCTGCCTGAATATTTTGTGAAATTTGCGCATGGTCAAATACTTCAATGGCCGCCTGCGTAGTGCCATTGGGTGAAGTCACATTTTTACGTAATTCTGCAGGCGTATTCGAACTGGTAATTGCCATTTGTGCGGCACCCAATGCTGTTTGCAAAGTAAGTGCTGTAGCAACTTTTTCATCTAAGCCTAAGTTTTTACCTGCACGAATCATACTTTCCATCATATAGAAGAAATACGCTGGGCCAGAACCTGATACTGCAGTCACTGCATCAATTTGAGCTTCTGAGTTTACCCAAATCGTTAAACCTGTCGCAGCCAAAACCTGACTGGCCAATTCACGATCTTTGGCATCTACATACTCAGTTGCATATAAACCATGTGCGCCAGTTTGTACCAAAGCAGGGGTATTTGGCATGACACGTACCACACGCTCAGTACCCAATAAATTCGCAATCGTTGAAATTTCTGCACCTGCAACAATCGAGATCACTAATTTATCTGCAAATTGCCCCTGTAATGGACGTAACACCTGTGCCAAAACTTGTGGTTTTACCGCAAAAACCACAATATCAGCTTCTGCAATCGCAGCTAGATTATCGTCAGTCACATGTACATCTTTTTCTTGCAGAAGCTGACGTACTTGCTCTACAGGGTCTGAAACTGTAATACGTGTTGGCGGTAAACCTCTGGCAATCAAACCGCCAATTAAAGCCTGCGCCATGTTGCCACCGCCAATAAAACTAATATTACAATTCAATACTGCACTCATGATCCACGCTCTTCGTTGAGTTCTTTATTCGTTAAGAGACTAAATTCGGTTGCCATCCATCTGCGACACAATAGTCCGACTGTGCAAGCCAAAAGCCTTTGGGGCTAAAGACGCCTAGCATAACATTATCTAGGCTTAATATTTGAATTGTATGACGTGTCCACGGAAAAATTTGTGCTTCCTGAATGGCTTTTTTCAGCGGCCAAGCCCCTACCCGCCCATATAAATGGATTTTTTCGCCCCCCAAACGTGGGCGTAAAGTCAGGGTTTTATTTAATAAACTTGAACATAAACCAACTTTTGCTGGCTGCAATTGATAACAACCCGACCAAAGCTGAAAAGGCTGATCTGCCTGCAACAATAAATCCTGCTCTACCGCTTCAAAATGTTCCTCAGCTAAATACTCTGCTTTAGACAAACGAAATAATTGTTGCTGATAACGCAGATAATAATAATCCTGACAATGTAACGCCGCTTGCGCATCAGCTTTGGCCTGAATCACTTCTCGCTGCAAACGCTCGACCATATCAAAACTTGGACGATATTGCGCTTGTCCTTTCATCCATGCCGATAATAGCTGACGTTGTCGTGGCAAAGACAATTGTTGCAACTGAATCAAATTTAGCTGCGAATTTGTACCACAAGCGGCCAAATCTTGTGCTAAGACTTCAGCCAAAATTTTCTCGGCATCTTGCATCAAGCTTGCGGTTCGTGTGACGGCTTGCTGCATTTTAGGAAAACGCTGCTGTAACACAGGCCACAAGATTTCTCTCGACCAAGCCCGATCATAATGCACATCCTGATTACTGGGGTCTTGTACATAATCTAGCTTTAACGCAGCACACCATTGGCAAATTTGCTCACGAGAAACATCTAGCAATGGTCGCCAAATGGTCAAATCTTCACGAACATCGATGACTTGCATTGCAGCAAGTCCGTGTACACCGGCTCCTGAAAGTAAGCGCAACAACACCGTTTCAGCCTGATCTTGTTGATGATGTGCCAATACTAGAACTTCGTTGGCATCCAAATGCTGCATATATGCCTGATAGCGAGCCAGACGTGCCTGATTTTCCAAATTACCCTCGGCCACACTGACTTTTTGTAGCACACATGGCACATTTAAACTATGACAGGTGGTTTGAACCAATTCGCCCCATGTAGCACTCGGACTTTGCAATTGATGATCAATATAAATCGCCCGTACTTTTTCTGGGCACAAAAACGACAAAAGATGCAGTAGCAACATGGAATCCATGCCGCCACTACATCCAATTAAATATTTTGTCTGTGCAGGAAAAGTCTGTAACTGACTTAAGACGCTAGACCTAAATTGTCGCTGCCAAACTTCATTAAACGTTGGTAACGTTCTTCGCATCGTTGTGTTGCATCCATTGCTTGCAATTCACCCAAAGCTTCTTTTAACACAGCTTTCAGACTTTGCATCACTTGTTCAGGCTGTAAGTGTGCACCTTCACCCTCATCGACCACGTATTCTACAATACCGATCTTTTGTAGTTTTTCTGCAGTCAATGCTAATGCTTCACTGGCTTGTTCGGCTTTTTCTGCAGTTTTCCACAGAATAGACGCACAACCTTCTGGTGAAATAACAGAGTAAATACTGTGTGACAACATCACTACGCGGTCTGCCACACCAATGCCCAAAGCACCACCTGAACCACCTTCGCCTAATACTGTGGCAATCACAGGCACTTTTAAGTTTGACAGTTGCGCTAAGCTGGTTGCAATTGCTTCGGCTTGACCACGTTCTTCTGCACCTACACCTGGGTACGCACCCATTGTATCTACAAAAGTGAACACAGGCAGATTAAAACGCTCTGCCATATCCATGAGGCGTTGTGCTTTACGATAGCCTTCTGGGTTACACATACCAAAGTTGTGCTGTAGTTTTTCACGGGTACTGCGACCACGATGCTGACCTATCACCATGACAGGCTGACCATCAAAGCGTGCCAATCCACCGATCATTGCACCATCATCACCAAATAAACGATCACCATGCAAGGCATCAAATTCAGTGAAAATTTCACCCACATAGTCTAGAAATTGCGGACGTTCAGGATGACGTGCAATTTGCACGGTTTTCCATGCCTTAGATTGAGCAGCTTTTTTCATAAGTCGACTGTTATCCCTAAATTAACCAAATCTTAATCGACAAATTGTTCCGACTGAATATTCAATTCAATGTCCCAATTCTTGAATTGCACTTGTTCATCGTGCAATTCAGCGACAAGCAATGGCCATTGTTTGGCATCACCCGACACGCTGAGCTGCCATTGTTGCGCATTGCGGATGCTTAATTCAATGGCAGGAAGCATCGCATCGCTACGACTTGCGTTGACCAAAACTGCAAGGCGCAATAGCAAACTTAAATAGACAATTTTATTGCCACCGGCTTTCAGCGCTTCTGTTTTCGCGTCTTGACGCAATTTTCTGCGATGATTGGAAACCAAATGTGAGAGATAGTTTTGGTCAATTTGCGAGAAACCCGGAATGTCCGAATGTTGCAATAAATATGCACCATGACGATGATAACTGCTATGACTGATGGCTAAACCAATTTCATGTAAGTATGCCGCACGACGCAATAAGTCACTATCTTCATTATTTAATTTTAAAGCTTCAGCAACGCTATCAAACAAATGCTGTGCTGTTTTTACCACCCGACCCGCTTGTTTAGGGTCTGAGTTATAACGCCCCATTAAGGCTTGTACACTACGGTCACGAATGTCTTCATGCTGGAAACGGCCAAGCAAGTCGTACATTACCCCTTCACGCAAAGCACCGTCTGAGTAAACCAGTTTATCAATATTTAAAACATCAAACACAGCATATAAAATGGCCAAACCTGCTGGCAAAACTGCTCGACGGTCTTCTTTTAAACCATCAAACTCCATTTCTGATACGTGCTTAAACTTAAGTAAACGGTCTTTGAGTTTTTCCAAACCTTCACGGGTGAGATTTTCCTGCTCATTGCTCCAACCCATATTCACGGTAATTTGGCGACATGCCTTAATGGTGCCGCTCGAGCCTGCAACGGTATCCCAACCTGCTTCTTTATAGGTATTGGCAATTGAATACAGCTCTTTACGTGCCGCTACCACTGCTTTTTCAAAACTGCTTTTGCTAATTTCACCATCGGCAAAATAGGCTTTGGTATAGGCCACACAGCCCATTTGTAAAGATTCGGTGTGAATTGGCTCAAATTCTTCGCCAATAATTAATTCTGTCGAACCACCACCAATATCAATCACTAAACGACGACCACTATTGGCCATGGTGTGTGATACACCCAAATAAATTAAGCGCGCTTCTTCACGCCCTGCAATAATCTCAATTGGCTTAGGCAAAATTTCTGCAGCTTTTTGAATAAACTCATGTCCGTTTTTGGCCTGACGCAAAGCATTGGTGGCAACAATACGCAAACGGTTTGACTGTACCGCAGTTAAACGCCCAACAAAACGTGCTAAACATGCCAAACCACGTTGTTGTGCTGCTTCGGTTAAATTCTTGTTTTCATCTAAACCAGCGGCCAACTGCACTTTTTCTGACATTGATGCCACTTTTTTTACTTCACCATGATCCACCCGCGCAATGGCTAAGTGGAAACTATTCGACCCCATATCGATGGCTGCGAGTAACTCTTCATCAATTAAAAAATCAGACATTCTTCAAACAAACCTAGACAGAATTGTGCCTAGAGTAATTCACATACACCTAATTTAAAAGCCATTTATCAGCACAATTTGACGACTATTTAAAAATTCTGCATATATGACAATTGTGTTACAGAATTGTCGTGATCGTGAGGATCAATTAGACAAATTTGTATTTTGGATGGAAAATCCAAAGATCCCCCCTACTTTGTTCAAGATGGCTATGTAATACTAATTGGTATAGCTATTTTTAAAAATTATTTGGAGCGTAATCCATGTCTGGCAACATCGTAAACACCACTGATGCAAACTTCGAAGCAGATGTTCTTCAATCAGATACTCCTGTATTGGTTGACTTCTGGGCTGGCTGGTGTGCGCCATGTAAAGCAATTGCACCAGTACTTGAAGTACTTGCAGACGAATATCAAGGCAAAGTAAAAATTGTGAAAGTGGATGTGACTTCTTGCGAACAAACTGCTGTGAACTACAACATCCGCAATATTCCAGCATTATTGATGTTCAAAAATGGTGAAGTTGTTGCGCAACAAGTTGGTGCAGCACCAAAATCTAAATTGACTGCATTTATTGATGAAAATATCTAAGTCTGTTTTACAGATCATGAATAAAAAAATACGCTCTCTGTTGGCGTATTTTTTTTGCCTATAAATTGACAAACTCCCGTTTCTCTCTTATATTGCATGCTCAAGAAACATAGGATCTTCCATCCGCTTTCTTAAAAGACACAACACAAAAATGCCGCTCGGCAACAGAAATTGTTTTTCACATTTTTCAATCAAACAATGAATCAGTGCTCTGAATCGTTATTGTGCAAATACAATTGCTTTCATTTTATTGTATGAATGCGGCTAAATGTTGCTCCCTCTCTAACCTGTACCCCAGAATTTTTATTCTATCAGAACCTCTATGAACTTAACCGAACTCAAGAAAAAACCGATTGGCGAACTCATCAAGATTGCCGAGTTTATGGGCCTTGAAGGAATGGCACGTAACCGTAAGCAAGACATTATTTTTGCCATCTTAAAGCGCCATGCCATGAATGGTGAAGAGATTTTTGGTGATGGCGTTCTAGAAATTCTGTCAGATGGTTTTGGTTTCCTACGCTCAGCTGCAGGTTCATACCTTGCTGGCCCAGATGACATTTACGTGAGTCCTTCACAAATTCGTCGCTTTAACCTGCGTACAGGTGACACCATTACAGGGACTATTCGCCCACCAAAAGAAGGCGAACGTTATTTTGCTTTGCTTAAAGTAAACCAAATTAACTACGACACCCCAGAAAATTCACGTAATAAAATTTTATTTGAAAACTTGACCCCACTCTTCCCAACCGAACAATTGGTGATGGAATTGGGTAATGGTACAACAGAAGATTTAACCGCACGTGTGGTAGATTTGGTTGCACCAATTGGTAAAGGTCAGCGTTCTATTATTGTGGCACCGCCAAAAGCGGGTAAAACCATGTTGCTGCAAAATATTGCTCAGTCGATTGTGCGCAACAACCCTGAAGTGTTCTTAATCGTACTTCTCATTGACGAACGTCCAGAAGAAGTGACTGAAATGGAACGTACCGTTCGTGGTGAAGTAATTGCATCAACCTTTGATGAATCACCTGCACGTCACGTTCAAGTGGCGGAAATGGTGATTGAAAAAGCCAAACGCTTGGTTGAACATAAAAAAGATGTCGTTATTTTACTCGACTCGATCACTCGTTTAGCCCGTGCCTATAACACTGTTGTACCATCTTCAGGCAAAGTATTGACGGGTGGTGTGGATGCACATGCTCTAGAACGTCCAAAACGCTTCTTTGGTGCTGCACGTAATATTGAAGAAGGTGGCTCACTGACCATTATTTCAACTGCACTGATTGAAACAGGTAGTAAAATGGACGAAGTGATCTACGAAGAGTTTAAAGGTACAGGTAACCAAGAGATTACTTTAGACCGCCGCATTGCAGAAAAACGTGTTTTCCCTGCCATGAACATCAAGAAATCTGGCACCCGTCGTGAAGAGCGCTTAATGAGCGAAGATAATTTACGTAAAGTTTGGATTTTACGTAAACTCTTACACACACAAGATGAATTGGCAGCAATGGAATTCTTGCTTGATCGTATGAAAGAAACCAAAACCAATGATGATTTCTTTGATCAAATGAAGCGTAAAGCTGCGAATTAATTATCTGTAAATATCAGAACCCTTAAAAAAGCCATCTTATAACGATGGCTTTTTTATTTGGTTGACAGAGTTTACATAAAGACACAATTGCACGTGGTATATGTAAACTTATTTTTAAGTAAATGATTATAAAATAATATTTGGTAAAAAACTTTTAGTTTTTAGCCAGTTACCTTGCAACTCTCCAATCTAAACTGACAAATTGATTGTTATTTTCTGTTAAAAAACCACGTATTTTTCCTGTTTTTTTGCCTTTTTTTCAATCAACCTAGTAGCAATTCAAAAAGCGCAGTGATAGCATATTCGCAGACCAGTTAGACTGCGCCTGCGTTGTTAGTGCCTAACAAATTTAGGAATAATAAAAGCATACAACAGACTAACGTCGGTTTTTTTTAATCTCATATTTTAGAGAGTGATGCCATGTTATTCAAAAAAATCGCTATTGCTGCTGCAGTTGCTACTACTTTAGCTTTCGTTGGTTGTGCTAAAAAAACTGAAGAAGCTGCTGCTGACGCTAACGCTGCTGCATCTGAAGCTGTTGTAGCTGCATCTGAAGCTGAAGCTGCTGCTGACGCTGCTGCTGTAGAAGTTGCTTCTGGCGCTGAAGCTGCTGTAGACGCTGCTGCTGATGCTGCTACTGACGCTGCTGATGCTGCTACTGACGCTGCTGATGCTGCTACTGACGCTGCTGAAGTTGCTGTAGACGCTGCTGCTGATGCTGCTGCTCAATAATCGATTAGATTATGCAGTACAAAAAGAGAGCCTCTGGCTCTCTTTTTTATTGCCTGTTTTAAATTACGGACACAATATACAAATCGTGATATATCAAAGTATCAGAACAGTCCTACCCTACTTACAAGCAAGTTAGTCTAATCTTTGAAATTCAATCAGAATATTTTCCAAAGTTTATTAAAGCTACCATCCATTTTGGGCAAGGTAAAATCATCTATTGATTATGTACTACAGAGACAATTGACTATCTAAGCTATTGGTCTTCTTTATAGATTATTTTAAAAAGTAGGCTAAATGTATTTCAACTCACGCTAGATGCCAGCCTAAACCAAATACAAGTATTAAATATCTAACGCAGAATTAAGACATAAAAAAAGCAGATCAATCGATCTGCTCATTTCCCACACGCTGGCGGAATTTCTGCCCTGCGCGGAATGTGACGACACGGCGTGCTGAAATTGGAATTTCTTCGCCCGTTTTCGGGTTGCGACCAGGTCGTTGACGTTTATCACGTAACTCGAAGTTGCCAAACCCTGAAAGTTTAACTTGCTCGCCAGAGATCAGTGCTTGGCTGATCTCATCAAAAAATAACTCGACCATTTGTTTCGCTTCACGGCGGTTTAAACTCGTGAGCTCACTTAAATGATCAGCCATTTCTGCTTTTGTTAATGCTGTCATGAAGCCCTCAATGTCGCTTGGTAAGTGTTTTCCAACACTTGCAGAATGTTATCCATACCAGATTTGATTTCAGCATCTTCAAGTGTACGTGTTGGGTGTTGCCATAACAATGCAAATGCTAAAGAACGCTTGCCTTGTTCAACACCTTGTCCAGTATACACATCGAATAACCAAGTTGAGTCTAACAGCGCTCCACCTGTTTTTTCAATAAGTTGCTGAATTTCGCTTACATTTATCTTATCACTAATTAAAAGCGCAATATCACGTCTAACCGATGGAAAACGTGATAATTCTGTAAAATTAGATACATAAGTTTGCAAAACTGCTGCTTGATCAAGCTCTGCCACCCAAGTAATGCCTAAATCCAACTCATCTTCCAAAGATGGATGTAAACGTCCAAAGTAACCAATAGACTGACCATTGACCATAATTTCAGCTGACTGACCTGGGTGTAACCATGCACGCTCGGAACGCACATACTCCACCTGCACACGACCTGCAGCTAAAATTTCTTCGATATCCCCTTTGAAATCAAAGAAATCCATTGGCTGAGCTTTGGCATGCCAAGATTCTGCTGCTTTCGCACCAACCGCAATCAAGGCGAAGGTTGGAATTTGTTTTAAATCGTGAATGCTGCTGGCATTTTGATAATCAAAACGTAGACCTAATTCAAAGAAACGTACACGGTTTTGCTGACGATTCACGTTGTACTGTACACATGGAATCAAACTAGACAATAAAGTCGAACGCATCACAGCTAAATCACTAGAAATTGGATTTGCCAATGCCAACGGATTTACTGCAGGGTTGAGCTGTTTTTCCAATTTTGCATCAGCAAAGCTAAAACTAATCGCTTCTTGGTAACCCAAAGTCACTGCAGTTTGACGTAATTGACCAACCTCAAATTGGTCTTGATATTTCGCCAATTGCACATCAATCACAGGCAAACTAATTTGGATATTGTCATAACCGTGAATACGTGCGATTTCTTCAATCAGGTCTTGATAAATCGCCATGTCGAAACGGTGTGATGGCGGTACGACGCTCCACTGACCTTCTGCCTGAACAGTTACTTCACAGCCTAAACGTTTTAAGGCATCGGCAATGAATGCAGCATCGACACTATAACCAAGCAATTGATCTACCTGCGCCTGATTTAATTCAATTGCAGAGCGTGTAGGCAATTGAGATGCTTGTTCTGCCACTGTAATAGGGCCAAACTCACCACCAGCCAATTCAGCAATAAGCTGTGATGCACGATGCATGGCCAATAATGGCAATTCAAAATCTACACCACGTTCATAACGCTGTGATGCGTCAGTATGTAAACCAAAACGACGTGCGCGACCTGCAATATGCAACGGTGCAAAGAAAGCAGATTCAAGGAAAATTTCTGTGGTTTCATCACTGACTGCAGAAGATAAGCCGCCCATAATGCCAGCCATCGCCAAGACTTTTTCGTCATCGGCAATCACCATCACATCTTCTTGCAACTCAACCTCTTGCTCGTTTAAAAGCACCAGTTTTTCTGCAGCATTCGCCATACGAACCTGAATAGCACCTTGCACTTTCGCACCATCAAACGCATGCATAGGCTGACCCAGTTCAATCAGCACATAGTTGGTAATATCCACCAAAATGCTGTGCTGACGAATCCCTGAGCGTGCTAATGCACGTTCCATCCATTCTGGTGTAGCCGCTTTGGTATTCACATTTTTAATTACACGACCTAAATAACGTGGGCAACCTTCGGTAAGGCTTTGCACGGTTTTTTCATCGCTAATGGTTGCTGCCACAGCCTGAATTTCAGGAGTGTTTACAGCCAATTGGTTAATTACCGCAATTTCACGGGCGATGCCACGAATACTAAAACAGTCACCACGGTTTGGGGTAATGCTGATGTCGATGACATTGTCATCTAAGTCAAGATATTCACGAACATTGACACCTACTGGTGCATCTTCAGGTAATTCCAATAAACCATCAAGTTTATCTTCAAGGTCAATTTCTGATGCACCGCAGAGCATGCCCTGTGATTCCACACCACGCAATTTACCTTTTTTAATTTTAAAATCGCCAGGTAATACTGCGCCAATCATCGCTACAGGTGCTTTCATACCTGCGCGTACGTTTGGTGCACCACAAACGATCTGTAATGGCTCGCCTGAACCAATGTTCACCGTGGTAACACGTAAACGGTCTGCATCAGGGTGCTGTTCAACTGTCAGGACTTCGCCCACAACAACACCTGTAAATGGCTTTGCTGCTGGAGACAAGTCATCCACTTCAAGACCCAACATGGTCAATTGATCGGATAGCTTTTCACTATCGATGGCTGGGTTTACCCATGTGCGTAGCCAATTTTCGCTAATTTTCATTTTGTAAAAAACCTATAAATCTAAATTTTGAATCCCCTCTGCCCCCTCTTTTCAAAGAAGAAGCACCCTGTGTCATAGATGGACACCCCCTCTCCTTTTAGGAGAGGTCAGGGAGAGGTATAAATTCGTTTAAGCAAACTGGCGTAAGAAACGCACATCATTTTGGTAGAACATACGCAAGTCATTAATGCCATAACGCAACATCGCAAAACGCTCTACCCCTAGACCAAAAGCAAAGCCTTTATATTTTTCTGGGTCGATGCCTGAAGCACGCAATACATTTGGATGCACCATACCGCAGCCCAAAACTTCTAACCAGCGGCCACGCTCATCCATAATGTCTACTTCTGCACTTGGCTCCGTAAATGGGAAGTAAGATGGGCGGAAACGGACTTTTAAGTCTTTTTCAAAGAATTCATTGAGCAAGTTAATTAACAAGCCTTTGAGTTCTGCAAAACTGGTATTTTCCGCCACATATAAGCCTTCAATTTGATGGAACATTGGCGAATGCGTTTGGTCTGAGTCACAGCGATAGACTCGACCAGGACAAACAATACGAATAGGCGGTTGTTGATTTTCCATGGTACGAATCTGCACACCTGAAGTATGGGTACGCAATAAATGATTCACATCAAAGTAAAAAGTGTCGTGCATGGCACGTGCAGGGTGATGTCCTGGAATGTTCAGCGCTTCAAAGTTGTGATAGTCATCTTCAACTTCTGGACCTGTCGCGACAGTAAAACCGGCTTTAGTAAAGAATTGGCAAATACGTTCTTGTACCTGCGTCACTGGGTGAATACTGCCCACACTTTGACCACGGCCAGGTAAAGTAATATCAACTGTTTCATTGGCAAGTTTTTCTGCCAAAGCAGCTTGTTGTAATTCAGTTTGGCGTGCCGTTAAAGCTGCGTTGATTGCTTCACGTACCGCATGAATTTGAGCACCAAATTCCTTACGCTGTTCAGGGTCCATTTTACCCAGTGCTTTGGATTGTTCCGCAAGCTGGCTTTTCTTCCCCGTAAATTGCACTCGCGCCTGGTCGAGTGTAGCAAGGTCCTCTGCTGCTGCAATTGCAGCGAGCGCTTCATTGGTCAGGGCTTCCAGTGACATAGTAACTCTCAAAAGCAACAATATTAGAAATAATTTAAAAACCCCGTATTCTAACAGTTTTTAGTTGCTTTGATGAAGCTTCGATGCAATGAAAATTAGATTAGCATCCTGAAATATAAAAAGTATAAGATAAAGCCAATCACCATGAGATCTCAACATTATGGCGCTCGATCAAATTTGGAAACAACAACTCGCCCTTGTGACTTACGGCAATGAATTTTTGGCTCAGGATTTAAGTTTTAATCATTGGTTAAAGCATCACATTTTTAACCAGCATCAAATTCAGTTCCGTGATTTATTATCGCAACATCTATTGGCACAGCATTTTCAAATTTGGTTAGAATATCTCAAACAACAAGGTGTTCAACGCCTCAGTTTGCACAGTTCTAGCATTTTAAACGACGAAAAAAATCCAAATCCAAATGTTGAACTCCTGCCTTTTTCACATTTTATTGTGAGTCATGAAGCACAACATAAACATGCTTGGATTTTTGGCAAAGAACTTGCCGAATGGTACAGCGCAGAACAAGACTATATTGCACCTGCGACCCAACAAAGTGAACTGCGTCAGGAAGTCATGTGGCGTTATCAGTTAAATCACAAACTCGCCAAACAGCTTAATGTAGATTTTGCAGCACCCAATTGGGATGAAATTGATCGCTTTATTCGCACAGAGTTGTTGCAAAATAACGTTGCTGCAGACTTCATTCAACCTGAACCATCACGCCCCTATTTAGGAACAGATGCGACTGTTGATTTTCCGCAAGTGCATGCTTTGGCGGTCATTCCAGCCGATTATCCAGCAGATTATGCCCACGACATGCTGCATTGTTTAGAGGCGCTAGATCAGCACATTCAAAATAAAATACAGCATCCTTATCACGCCAATGGCACTGAATTTGAGCCAAGTGAACAGCTCAATTTACGCCATTTTTCACAAAAACTAGATGATTTACATGCCAAGTTCATTACCAAAGTGGCTAATCATTATCAGACTGCCCGACTCACGCCCGTACAAACTCCAGACCCATTTACAAATACAACTACACCGCCTGCAAGCACAATGTCGACTCCCTCACCTAAACACCCTGCATCACATAAAGTCGGTGCATCTGCAGTAATTAAACTGATTTTAATTACCGTGGTGATTTGTGCTGCAGCTTACTATTTTGGCTTATAAGCCAGTCATAAATTTTGAGCATAAAAAAGACCGCAAATGCGGTCTTTTTTTTAGTCTTAAAAAAGACTTATGCAGCTAATGCATCTTTAGCTTTTGAAGCTAAAGCAGCAAATGCAACTGCGTCATGCATAGCGATGTCAGCAAGTACGCGACGGTCGATAATCACTTGAGCTTTTTTCAAGCCAGCGATCATACGGCTGTACGATAAACCATTTTGACGAGCACCCGCATTGATACGCGCAATCCATAAAGCACGGAATTGACGTTTCTTTTGACGACGGTCACGGTAAGCGTATTGACCTGCTTTGATTACCGCTTGGAACGCTACGCGATATACGCGTGAACGAGCGCCATAGTAACCTTTAGCACGAGCAAGAATTTTTTTATGACGGCGATGAGCCTGTACACCACGTTTTACACGAGCCATTTATAATCTCCTTAGATGTATGGGCACATAGCACGAACAGCAGCAACGTCACTCACGTGAACCATTACACAGCCGCGCAATTGACGGATACGTTTAGCAGATTTTTTGGTCAAAATGTGGCGTTTGAACGCTTGTTTACGCTTGAAACCGTTAGCAGTCGCTTTAAAACGTTTAGCTGCACCACGGCGAGTTTTTAACTTAGCCATAACAACCTCTTTAAACACCTGTTCGGCACGTCTGCACCATTGCAAAAACGACCTGCAGGTAAGGGAGCGAGTATTCTAAAGCATCTCTGCTCAAAACAAAAGCATCTTGGTTAAATAAATAATTGTGCTTCTTCTGCTTAACGTATAGCAGCCCATTCTACCTACACATCACAAATTGTGTCTTGCTATACAAAATTTAGTTCAAAGCAAACTTTGCTCAATCAGCACATGCAAAATCTTCATTAAATTAATCATTCTGACTAGATTTTCTCTTGCGATTACCACAATTTACATCAATACTTCGCATCGGCTTGTGTTCGATAAAAAGACCGTAAAAATGATCAAACAATCTTTGTGTTTCTCCCTATTGCTTGGCCTTGCAACATCACCGATTTATGCCAAACAGGTGCAGTCGGTTCCAACTCAAACCAATCTACAGGTTCAAAAAAGTGCAGCCCTGCCCGCGCATTTAACAACCCGTTTGGCGTGGCGTACTTTCCCACAACCACAATATAAAAATGAAGACCTGAATCAACAAAACCGCGCAGCAATTGTACGTATTCATGCAGACGAAACCGGTAAAATCCGTCAAGCCACAATTCAGGAAAGTACTGGGCTTAAAAAGCTCGATAACATCTTGCTTCAAGCAGTGCTTGCCGCAGAAATTCAGCCGCATTATGTAGATGATACTGCGGTTGCAACAATTGGTTTTCAAAGCTTTAATTTAAGATTTCAGGATAATTCATCTGAAGATTGTCAATTTGCCTTTGAATCTAAAAACTGGTTAGCACAGCAACAACAGCAAAAAGTTGCTTTTCAGTATCGCAGTCAGCCACAGCTCAACTTAAGTGCAGATGCACTAAAAGATCATTCACGCACCGTGAAGTTTCAATTTAAAATAAATAAACACGGGCAAGTAAAAACAGCAAAAATCACTAAAGGTTCTGGTCAGTATGCGCTTGATCAACAGGTGTTAGCTGCTGTTAAAAGCGCACAAGTTGAAGTACCACGTAAATTTTGGCTCTACAAAAAGTCAAAATTGAAAGATGAAATTTACTTTGATTTAGATACTTGTGATGAATTGACTGCTCAAGAATAACTGCCATCATTCAGCGTTAGACCCAAGTATAAGCGACATAAATAAACAAATAACGCCCGATTTTGGCCAGACTGACCATCAACACAAAACGGGCAAAGTTTTCTTTCATCAGGCCTGCGATCAGGGTAATCGGATCACCAATGATGGGCACCCAACTGAGCAACAAAGACCAAAATCCAAATTTGGCGTAGGTGCGCTGTGCCTTTTCAAGTTGTGTAGCCGAAACAGGAAACCACTTTTTATTTTTATAATGCTCCAGACGTAGTCCCAAATACCAGTTCACACAAGAGCCTAAAATATTGCCTAAACTCGCAACAGTAATCAGCCATATAGGTGCATAGCGGCCTTCAAATAACAGTCCAAGTAATACCGCTTCAGATTGTAGTGGTAATAACGTGGCAGCACCAAAGGCAGATATGAATAAACCCAGCAGCGACCAAGCCATCAAAAAATTAAAGCCCTAAAGCCTGTTTGGTTTTACGGTATTCTATGTTTGCCCAAATAATACACAATAGAATCAAAACCGCACGTGCCCATGTATAACGTTGAGTGATCGGTTCAATTGCAGCACGTAACACTTGTTGATCTGTACTATTTAAAGTACTAATCAGGTTTTGCACATGAAATGCTTCTGCCACAAACAGCATGAGGCAACTCACGATTCCAATAATAATGCTCCAATATACTTTGGCATTATTTTCAACAATTTTGGTGAAGTTGAGAAAAAATTCTTGCATAACACATCCAATAAAAAAGCCACCTGAAAATTATGTCTCATCAGGTGGCTGAGCATCTTAGCATAAAACTTGTTTTAAACTTGAATACTCAATGCCTTCTGCACCGCAGGTCGTGCTGTTAAACGTGTAACGTAATCTTTCACGTACGGAAAATCTTCTAAGTTGATACTTTGCCATTCATGGCTTAATGCCCACGGTAAAATAGCCATATCTGCAATTGAATACTCACCTGCCACAAACTTTTGCCCAGTTAATTGCTTATTCAATACCCCATATAAACGCTTGGACTCATTAATATAACGTTCAATTGCATAAGGAATTTTTTCAGGCGCATAGCGGTTAAAGTGATGATTTTGCCCCAGCATTGGGCCAAAGCCACCCATTTGCCACATAAGCCATTGCTCCACTTCTACCCGCTCTTGCTCATCGGTTGGGTAGAACATACCTGTTTTACGCCCAAGATATTGCAAAATTGCACCCGACTCAAATACAGAAATTGGCTCACCACGCGGTCCTTGCTGATCTACGATGGCAGGAATTTTATTATTTGGTGAAATTTTCAAAAAGTCTGGCTGGAACTGATCATTTTCCAAAATATTGATGGGGAAAATTTGATATTCCAAACCCATTTCTTCCAGTGCGATGGTAATTTTGTGACCGTTGGGCGTACCCCAATAATAAAGATCAATCATGTTCTATCCTTCACTATTTTTTACTTTTGGGTGGGCATTATTTTGCTGCGAATTCATTTATAGCATGTTTTACTTTGCTATTGCGCTCTGTACTGTAGAGATTTTTGCTGACTTAACCTGCCTTGCTCCATACAATTTGATGCTTTAATTTTGATGTACCTTATAAATATGAATCCATACAATTTTTCTTTCAGGCATAAAAAAAGCACTGCGATGCTGCAGTGCTTTTTTCAGTTCAAGATGAGGTTACTTTTTCTTTTTCGGTCCAAGTAACATACCCATTTGACGACCTTCCATTTTTGGTGCTTGTTCAACTACACCATATTCGGTTACATCTGCTTCAACTTTTTGCAATTGAGCCAAACCTAACTGTTGGTGAGCCATTTCACGACCACGGAAGCGTAAAGTGATTTTTACCTTGTTCCCTTCTTCAAGGAATTTGATAATTGCACGTAATTTTACGTTGTAATCACCAACATCAGTCGCAGGGCGGAGTTTGATTTCTTTCACCTGTACTTGATGCTGTTTTTTCTTCGCTTCTTTCTGCTTTTGCTTTAGATCAAACAAATGCTTGTTAAAGTCCATGATTTTACAAACTGGTGGTTCGGCATTTGCCACAATTTCCACCAAATCAAGGTCTACGCTTTCGGCTGCACGCAATGCATCAGCTAAGCTTACAATCCCTTTTTGCTCACCATTTTCGTCTACAAGACGGACTTCTTTTGCACGAATTTCATCATTCAAAGCAGGACGGTTAGATTTTCCGCCCTGTTGATTACGGTCAGGCTGTTTAATCGCTGTTACTCCACAATATACCGGCCGCGTTCTGCGACGGCTGTTTTCACTAGGTCAATGAAAGCATCAATTGACATAGTACCCAAATTTGTTCCTGAGCGAGTACGCACGTTTACAGTACCCTCTTCCACTTCACGGTCCCCAAGTACCAATAAATATGGAATACGCTCTAATGTACGCTCACGAATCTTAAAGCCGATTTTCTCATTTCTCAAGTCAGAAATAGCACGAATACCGTTTTCTTTAAGTTTTGCGACGACCTGTTCACTTGCAGCAGCTTGTGAATCTGTAATATTCATCACACAAGCTTGCACTGGCGCTAACCATGGTGGCATAAAGCCTGCATAGTGCTCAATAAGTATACCAATAAATCGCTCAAAACTGCCAAGAATTGCGCGGTGCAACATTACAGGTTGATCACGATCATTGTCTTCAGTGACATAAGATGCCTCCAAACGTTCAGGCAAGTTAAAGTCACATTGAATTGTACCACATTGCCACACACGACCTAAGCAGTCTTTCAGTGAGAATTCAATTTTCGGACCGTAGAACGCGCCTTCGCCCGGTTGTAACTCCCACTCCAAACCTGCAGCATCTAAAGCATCTGCCAAAGATTTTTCTGCCATATCCCACAGTGCATCATCACCCACACGTTTTTCAGGACGAGTAGACAGCTTCATTTGTACATCTTCAAAACCGAAGTCTTTATAGACATCTAAAGTCAGTTGAATGAAGTCTGCAACTTCTGGCCCAATTTGTTCTTTGGTACAGAAAATGTGTGCATCGTCCTGAGTAAAGCCACGTACACGCATTATGCCGTGCAATGAACCCGATGGTTCGTTACGGTGACATGAACCGAATTCTGCCAGACGAATTGGCAAATCACGATACGACTTTAGCCCTTGGTTAAAGACTTGTACGTGACATGGGCAGTTCATTGGTTTTACTGCATAGTTACGGTTTTCAGAATGGGTAGTAAACATGTTATCTGCATAGTTGGCAGCATGTCCTGATTTTTCCCATAAGGTGAAATCGACCACTTGCGGGGTGCGAATTTCTAAGTAACCATTTTCTTGCTGTACTTTACGCATGTATTGCTCAAGTACTTGGTAAATCGTCCAACCATTCGGATGCCAGAACACCATACCTGGTGCCTCTTCCTGCATGTGGAACAAGTCTAACGCTTTACCAATTTTACGGTGGTCGCGCTTTTCAGCTTCTTCAATACGTTTGATGTAGGCTGCAAGCTGCTTTTTGTCTGCCCAAGCCGTACCATAAATACGTTGTAACTGTTCGTTTTTCGCATCTCCGCGCCAGTAAGCACCCGAGATTTTGGTCAATTTAAATGATTTTAAGAATTTGGTGTTCGGTACGTGTGGACCACGACACATATCCAAATAGTCTTGGTGATAGTACAAGCCCATTTGGGTTTCGTTTGGCATGTCTGCAATCAAACGTAATTTATATTCTTCGCCACGTGCGGTAAATTCTGCAATCACTTCATCACGCGGGGTCATTTTTTTCACGACATCATAGTCTTGGTCGATGAGCTTTTTCATGCGCTCTTCGATAGCAGCCAAGTCATCTAAGGTAAATGGACGTGGCATCCAGATGTCGTAGTAGAAACCTTCTTCAATAACAGGACCAATCACCATTTTTGCTTCTGGGAAAAGCTGCTTTACAGCATGCCCCACCAAGTGCGCACATGAGTGACGGATAATTTCTACGCCTTCTTCATCTTTTGGCGTGATAATTTGTAAGGTTGCATCTTCGGTGATTAAATCACAAGCATCTACCAAACGGTCATTGACGCGTCCAGCAACTGTATTTTTGGCAAGACCTGGACCGATGCTTTGAGCAACTTCCATCACAGATACGGCTTGATCAAACTGTTTTTGATCGCCATTTGGCAAAGTGATAATAGGCATAGATAAAAATCCTTAAGGAGTGATGCCCCGTACCATGGAGCATATCACCGCGAGATTATGATTAAGGGAGACCCTCAAAAGATAAAAACGGTGTATAAATAAAAAGCGCCTTAAATTTTACACGGCTTAGGTACAGGTTTAAACCTTTGTGACCTAAAAAAGCCAAAGAATCATGTTTTCCTCTGTTTTATTCCCTAAAGCAAGGCCATAAGTCCCATTGCCCCTGTGTATAAGCATAGACTGCAGCAAACTGCGGCAAGATCGCTTCACTCTGCTGGGGGCGTAAAAACACATAATCATCTATACAAATTTGATGCTGTTTTGGCACTTGAATCAGCTCTTGATTGCTACTGCGACCATATAAGGCATGCGGATGACTGTCCGCAGGATAAATATAATCTGCCAACCAATAACCGCCATAGACAAATACAGCTTGATCACGCTGCGGCAAATAGGGCTGTAAACGGTCTAAACCCGGTACTTGTACCTGCGGCAAAACTTTCAATACAGGTGTAGCAATCCAAAGTGCGCATTGCAAAGTAGACAAACCGTTCAGGTCGAAATCACTGGGTTTGAGCAACATGGAACCAAAAGCTAAATCATTACACTCACTTTGCTGACAATGTTGCATAAAGGTCAGGCTACCGCCACCGTTAAAGCATAAGTTGTCGTGCCACAATTCAGGAAAATGATCTTGAATCAGCTGCTTATAGTGTCGGTATTGCTGTTGCGAATCTTGATAGGCTTTGGCTTGCAATTGAAACACATTCGGCAATTTGGTCACATGTGCGTCATAACCCATCAAACCTGAAAATTTTAAATGTTCGGGGTGTTGCTGAATCAATTCCAGCATTTGCACAAAGGTGGCATGATCTTGCACACCACCACGGTGTAAACCAATGTCAATTTCAATATTAATCTTTAAGCAAAGTTGAAAACGCTGTGCGAGATTTAAATATTGCTGCAAACGCTCAGGCTGATCAATCAGCCACTGAATATTCAAATGAGATGACTGCACTTGCTGATAAAAATGCTCAACTGCCCGCAGTGGCATTGGTTTACCTAGTAGTACATCTGCCTGAGGAAATTGTTGCGCGATGTAATCTATTTGCGGCAAATGAAACAGCATGAAACGCTGTGTATTCAGATGCTGACTGGCCTGTTGCAACAAGTTTAGGCATGCCAAAGATTTGACCACTAATCTAGGTTGTAACTGTGCAGGCAGTTGCGCTGCAACAAAATTTAGGTTTTGTTGAAAACGCTCAACATCCACAATCAACTGTGGCAAGCCAGTACCCTGCTGCTGCAAGTGCTGGGTCATTTTTTGAAAATAATGCACTGACATTTTCACCCTCGCATCATACACAACTTCAGTGTAGGAAAAGTTCGGTTAAATGTGGATTCATCCATTTTTGTTCAGAATCGAGTCGCTGACGTAGCTGCATAAAATCATCCCATTTTGGATATAGCTCACGGAGCTGATTTGCCTGCAAAGTATGCAATTTACCCCGGTGCGGGCGCCCCTGATATTTTTGCAAAATTGGCTCAACCCATTTAAAAACATGCTGGCAGTCTTGCTTGTAAAACTGATGAATCGAAATAGACACAGAATCACGCCCATAAAACGGACTCAACCAAATATCATCACCTTTGACATAACGAAATTCGATGGGGAAGAACATGGCAACCCGTTGCTTTTTCAACACCGCGAGTAACTCTTGCAAGCAGGCCAGACCTTGTTCAGCAGGCAATTGATATTCCATTTCGTTAAATTTGGTATTGCGCGGTGTAGGAAAAATTTGGTTCGACCAATCTACATGTGTGGAAGGCTTGATAAATACACCAAGCAAAGACTGTAAATATGGGTTTAATGCAGGAAATAAGCGTGTCATTTCCGAACAGAAAGTCAATAGACGATCTTCAGACAACCAGTGCTGTGGACGTGGCTCGGTCAAACCACGACTTTCATCTAAGGTTTTTAAAATGACCTGATCACTGTGCAAAAATGCCCAAAACTCAATATGGCGATGTTGATGTTTCCAACGATCAATATATTGATAAATATCATTTAATGCACATAAACGCATGTGTTCTTTGAGCTTATAGCGTGGACGGTTTTGTAAGGTAATTTTGGTCATAATACCCAAACTACCCAAACTACCCAAAGCCACCCGCCCAGCTTCAAAAATTTCAGCATTTTGCTCAGGTGAGCAATGCAATACATCACCCTGTGCTGTCAGTAACTCAAAGCCGGCAACCAATGCAGACAAACAAGGTAAATCAACCCCTGTGCCATGCGTTCCTGTCGCGACCACACCTGCCAAACTTTGATGGTCGATGTCACCCTGATTTTGTAAGGCTTGATGTATAGGCGCTAAACATTCACCTAATTTATATAAACGAGTACCTGCATATAAAGTGCATTGGTTTTTTCGCTCATCAAAATTATGTACCCCCTGAATGTGATCTAAATTGATCATCACATCATCGGTTTTGGCCAAAGGACTAAAAGAGTGTCCCGCGCCCACCATTCTAATTTTGTCGTGCTTGAGCACAATTTTTTTTAGATCATCCAAATTTCTCGGTTGTAAAAAGTCAGGGTGAGCCTGTTGCCCACCTGACCAGTTACTCCAACGCTGTCTCATGCTATTTCCTTTTTCTGCGTTTCCATTATTTTTATTACCTCGCATTCAAAATTTATGCATGCTCACTACAGTTTCATAGCTCCATCCCTTTGTTTTCACTGTGCTCATGTTTCACATGGAACACCTTTGCAGATCCATTTTTATTGTTTGAATAAGCTTGATAAGTTCTTTTTTCTAATTCGTGTTGTGGCACATCGGGTGGTAGATTAGTTTGCGCATCCCGCTGTGCCGCTGGTAAATTTAATTGTTGGGCTAAATACTGGAATTTAGTCTGTAATGCGGCCAGTGTCCACTGTCCGTATAACGTATGTCCACCCTCATAGGCTTGTTGTTGGTATTCCTCATAGGTGGTGACATAACCCATATAGTCATTGCAGTAAGATGCTAACCACACCTGCTGATTGTTTGCCAAGCAATGTTGAACCGTGGTTTTCAGGCGTTTAGCGGCAACCGTAGTGATCTCGCCCGGACAACACAGGATATTCAAATGTCCAATTTTAATCAGTTGCAACGGCACAATATTCGGAACCAACAGACTTTGCTCAATCGCATCTACACTGACCTGTCGATGCATTTCAGCAATCAGCCGATCTAGAAATTTAGGGTAATGGGTCAGGGCTTTACCAAAAATGGTTTTAGAACCACAGTCCAGCACAATATCCTTTGGCCCTTGAGATTCATATAAGGCTTGATAGTCACTATAATCTGCCGCATGCGTTTTGCTTAGTTTTTTCTTTTTTTCACGCTGTGCCAGCCATTGCATGGCTTTCATAATAGGTTGGACAACCCCTGCACCATCTACAGGTGTCCCTGCAAAAAAAGCAGCACCATGACAGGCAGCACTGGTTTTTGCTTGGGTTTGTCCCATGGCAAATTCTGCAGGAATTTCAATATTACTTAAATCGACATAGCTACATACTGCATCTAACTCACCCACTAACGGTGTGCTGTGATGTTCCAACGCTTTCAGTGCCAACTCACTTTGATAGCGTCCATTTTGCTGTGCATATTCGTATTCTTTTTCACCACAGATTGCAGCGCGTATCTGTGACTGCTCAGGCCCATGATAATGCGGTGAAACATCACCAGCGGCAGCCTGCGCAAAAATAGCGACAGGATTTTTCACTCCACGCTGCTGTAATACCCGTTCTGTGCAAGTTGCAGCATAGCCTTTATTGTCACCGTCATGTGCACTCAAACGACTGCTTAAACAAGTCGCATGCACACCAAATAAAGAAAAGACTGCCTGTAACGCACCCTCTCTATAAAAGCCAAGCAATTGCATGTCACGATCGACCGCTAAATGACATTGCTCAGGATTTTTTCGGCTGATATCAGGGTTACGGTTGTAAGAGTCCAAAGCTCGATTCCATGCCACTGGAGTGCCTTCATCAAAGCAGCCCTTACTCATGTAAATATCGGTTTTTTTCTGTGTGGCTAAGGCTTTAATTACACTACTAACAATTGCATCGACCACTGCATTTAAATGTTCGGGTACAAAGCCTAGAGTTGGCATATTATAGAGAGCTTCATCACCGCAGCCGCCAGGAGCTGAATGGATATGTGTTGCCATTAAAATAAAACGCTGTGCCTGAAAACGCTCACCCAGTTTATGTTGCAAATGCTGCACAGCAAGACTACGCATGGCATAAGTCACACAGCCCATATCCAAACAGCAAAAAATCAACAAATCATTGTCTAAAGTTTGAATACAAATGCTACGGGCAAATAAAGCGGTTCTTTTATCATAAGCACGATGCTTCCAAGTGCCATAGCCAAACATTGCCAAACCTTTTGGCTGAATGTAAATTTCCTGTTTATCCCAACCCACCAAATACATTGCTATGCATTCCCTTTCATCGATACAATCAGCCACAACATAGTGCAATCGCATTGAAACAAAATTGGCTACATACCTATAAGGGTTAAATTAACAAGACCCAGGGGGGATAATCAGACTTATGTCACCCACATCAAACCATTTACTGCAACATGTACCCCCCTGCTTTGCTTTCGGGTTTAATTCACTATGCTAAAGAGTAATTAACTATAACTAAAAATATAGACAAATATTTGTATAAGTGCTCATTTTGTCTATGTCGATTCAGTAGTGGCAAGGTGGGTATTTATTAGAGATTTAAATGATTATCTTTT
>NZ_JAAZQY010000092.1:0-507 GCF_012371315.1 Acinetobacter sp. A1 | reverse complement strand
CAGCATAGTCAACCAGTGATGCAACAACTATATGAATGGCTCAACCAACATCATCTGACAGTGCCATCGAGTTCTCCTACCGCCAAGGCTATTAATTACACTCTGAAGCGTTGGCCAGCCTTAAGCCGCTATCTGGATGATGGCAATCTACCGATATGCAACAATTGGGTAGAGAATCAGGTGCGTCCCTGGGCGTTGGGACGCAAGAACTGGCTGTTTGCAGGTTCGCTGCGCAGTGGTCAGCGAGCGGCAAATATCATGACTTTAATCCAGTCAGCAAAGCTGAATGGCTTGGATCCGTATGCCTATTTAAGTGATGTGCTGAAAAGGTTACCGACACACAAAGTGACCCAAATTGAAGAATTGCTGCCGCACTGCTGGAAACCTAAATCGAATTAAAAAATAGGTATGGGATTCAGCGGACGCTTACCATAAATTTAAGTCCCCACTTGTTTCTAAGTGGGGACTAAATTAAGGCTTATAGGATGAATTCAGAAGGTGTGTTCA
>NZ_JAAZQY010000091.1:0-509 GCF_012371315.1 Acinetobacter sp. A1 | reverse complement strand
ACCAGTTTGTTGCATAATCTTGTACTTCATCCAAAGTATCAAATAAATGCTTGCTCAGCCAACTATAACGTATGGTCCGATTATAGCGTTCAATATACGCATTCTGCTGTGGCTTACCCGGTTGAATATATTCAATACGAATACCGTGCTCAGTAGCCCAGCGCACAAATTCGTGACTGATAAATTCGGGACCATTATCGCATCGGATCACTAACGGTTTTTCTCTCCACTCCAGCAATTGATTCAACGTACGAATAACCCTGATTGTGGGCAATGAGAACCCTGCTTCAATGGCTAGGCCTTCGCGGCGGTAATCATCAATCACATTCAATAATCGAAACTTGCGACCATCGGAAAGCTGATCATGCATAAAATCTAATGACCAAACCTGATTTTCTCGGATTGGTTCTTTCAATGGTTCAGGCGCATGCCGTTTTAGTCTTCTTCTCGGTTTAATACGCAGATTCAGTGCCAACTCACAGTAAATGCGGTAAACCCGCTTGTGATTC
>NZ_JAAZQY010000090.1:0-524 GCF_012371315.1 Acinetobacter sp. A1 | reverse complement strand
CGCCGGGCACACAGCCAGATGCCCAGTCCATCATGTACCAACACTTTCATACGATGACCACGTTTATTACAGAACAGGTAAGCACAATGCGGTTTGATGTAGCCAAAGGCTCTCACCACCTGAGCCATGGTCGTATCCATACCTGCACGCATGTCCATGGGCTGAGTAGACAACCAGATTTCATCAATGCGGATCATGTTGCAAGTGCCTTGAGTAATTCTGCCAAGGCAGGTATTTCTGATGTCTGCCATTTTAGCTGAATATCATTATTCGTATGAGGCACGGTGATACACAACGTGATCCTCTCATCAATAGGTTGGCTGATTGCAGCAGTGTAAGGCAAAGCAATAAATGCTGGATTCACATGAGTAGGATCCTGCACGGCACCCTCATGATGGCTGAAGATCCTGATCCAACGACTGACAAGGTTGGCATTAATACTATGTTGCAGTGCGACCGAAGCGATCGAGGTATTAGGATTTTTGCAGGCATTGACAATACTGAGTTTGAATTCTTTGCTGTAT
>NZ_JAAZQY010000008.1:0-90250 GCF_012371315.1 Acinetobacter sp. A1 | reverse complement strand
GTTACACGCTTGGCAACAAGACATTAACAGAGTGCGAATTAGTCCTTGACTATGTTTGATTACATTTTAAGGAACAGGTCCGTAGACCTCTTTGAGCATCTCAGAACCAATTACAAGGCTTGTTCATCTAACAGCAATTGCGCTTCACGCAGGCTTAAAGTGCCTTCATAAATTGCACGACCTGTAATAGCGCCTAGAATGCCTGGCTGACCTTTTAAGTTGCGTACGTCATCTAAGTTGGTTACACCACCCGACGCAATCACAGGCAAGCCTGAATATTGCGCCAAGTTCACGGTTTGCTCAACGTTTACACCTTGCATCATGCCGTCACGGGCAATATCGGTATAGACAATGCTAGATACGCCTGCATCGGCAAAACGCTTGGCTAAATCTATTGCTTTAACGTCTGTAACGTTGGCCCAGCCATCGGTAGCCACCATACCATTCATGGCGTCAATTCCGACAATAATGTGTCCTGCAAACTTTTTGCATGCTTCTTCTACAAAAGCAGGCTCTTGCACGGCTTTAGTGCCAATAATCACAAAAGACACGCCAGCATCTAAATAGTGTTCAATGGTTTCGAGTGAACGAATACCACCACCAATTTGAATTGGAAGCTCAGGTTGTGATTTTGCAATGGCTTCGACCACAGGTTTATGGATTGGCGTACCTGCGAAAGCACCGTTTAAATCGACTAAATGCAAGCGACGCGCGCCTTCATTTACCCAGTGCTGTGCAGTCGCCACTGGATCGTCAGAAAATACAGTATCATCTTCCATACGACCTTGTTTTAAACGAACACACTTGCCATCTTTCAGGTCAATTGCAGGGATGATCAGCATGCTTTCGCTCCTTGCCAAAAACTTATTGAATTCAATCTGTGCATCTTAACAAAGTATTGTTAAATCTCTAAGCATCTGTTGCAGGTTTTGTTTTAGATGGGCGAATCCGCAATTTGAGTGAGCTGTTGGGAATGTGATCGGGCAATAAACCTAAACGCCCTAATTCTTCAAATACCAATACAGGTGCGTAGGCATCGGCTGCGGCATAGGCAATTTGCGCTTCGCTAAGTGATTGACGTGCCCAGTTTGAGGTGCTGATGCTTTTACTTTTGGGAAAATTCACATGAAATAACAGGGCCATGGCATTTTTGAGCCCCAATGGACTTTTAAAGCCAAAACTGCCAAAACATTTGGATAATTCAATCACGCTATTCAACTGCATGCCTTTTTTACGAAATAAATGGGCATCATTTTTAAGCCCAAAACCGACTTTAATTTGATCCCGATTGGCAAAAATCGGTTGTAAAAATTGCCAAATATCGGCATTGACCTGAAATAAATAGGCTTTTTCTAGCGTTGCCAGTTGAATTAAATGCGGGCCCGTAGACACTTCACCGACATTAAAGGTGGGTTTAGATTCGGAGTCGAAACCCAAAACGGCTGTGGTTTTTAATTCTGCTTCCACTTCAAGGCATTGTTCCAGCGTTTGAATCAGCATAATCTGCGCGCGGGGCAGATTTTCAAAGTGTGGTAATTGTTGAATTTGCTCAGGGCTTGGCAGGGTGCGCAAACGGGTTTGATCCATAATATTCAAAGCGGTAAAGAAGCCGTTTTAGCCTAAAGAATTTTGCAGAATTTGGCAAAGTCTAAAATATTGAAATATCACTTTGCTTGAAAATTTTAAAAGTTAAAAATAGCCCAAGCGGTGTGGACTATTTTAAACTTCAATGGGGTATGATTTAGGCCGCTATGCCATAAAGCCAGAAAATAAGCCGCCAAGGATTGCCAAAATAATTAGGACAATGAAAATCCAAGCCAGTACTTTTTCCCAACCTGCGGTTGGACGTGGCGCACCATAACTATTCTGACGGTCATCGCCTGGGGCAAAGATCAGATATAAACCCAGAATAATATTTACTACAGGCACTAAAATTAGCAAAGACAACCAACCAGTGTGATTGCGGTCATGTAGGCGACGGATGGTAAAAATAAAGCTAAAATAGAATGCAACGATATAAATAATAACAAGTAAGATCATGCCAATGCCCATAGAGCCTGAGCTTAGATCGACCAAAAGATTAGGTGCAATAATTGCAATGACTAAAATAAGCAGGGTCAGTGCGAAACTGAGTAAGCAGTTCCAAGCTAAAAAAGACATGCGACCAAAACGCCCCGCTGCACTCAGTGCAGAATCTTCTATATATTGACTCATTGTTGTAATTCCTTGGTTTTTAAATTGAGTTAAATTTTTTTTGAATTAAAGGTATAAAAAACGTGCTAATTTTAAACAATAAAATAGCAGATGAAAAGTGAAAAACATTCACGCAAAAATAAAGCCGAGATTCACTCGGCTTTAGAAAAAATTCAGTGCTTTGAAAAACTTAAATTTTCCATTCCACAAAATTTTTAAGTAGCTGTAAGCCCGCAGTATGGCTTTTTTCTGGGTGAAACTGCGTTGCAAACAAGTTATCTTGATGCAGTGCGGTACAGAAGGTTAGACCGTAATCACAGGTCGCGGCCACAATGCTGTCATCTTGTGGTTCAACATAGAAACTGTGCACGAAGTAGAAACGCGCGTCTTGTTCAATGTTGTTCCACATGGGGTGGCTCGGGTCATGTTGATGTACCTGATTCCAACCCATGTGCGGTACTTTTAAGCCTTCCACTTCTGGAAAGCGTTTAACCGTACCAGCAAAAATACCCAACGCATCTGCACCGCCATTTTCTTCAGAACGTTGCATCAAGGCCTGCATGCCCACACAAATGGCGAGTACAGGCTTATTAAAGACTGCATTACGTACCACCTCATCAATTCCTGCTTCATGCATGCCCTGCATACAGTCACGCATGGCACCCACGCCAGGAAAGACGATTTTATCGGCTTGTGCAATCAGTTTTGGATCATTGGTGACATCCACCGTGGCACCCACATGCTCTAAAGCTTTGGCTGCCGAGTGTAAATTTCCCATGCCATAGTCAAGAAGGGCAATTCGGGTCATTAGAGTGTCCCTTTGGTCGAAGCCACAGTATTTTCAGCACGTGGGTCAACTTCACATGCCATGCGTAAAGCACGTGCAAATGCTTTAAATACGCTTTCAATTTGGTGGTGGCTGTTTTTACCTTTAAGGTTGTCAATGTGCAGCGTCATTAATGCGTGGTTGACGAAGCCTTGGAAGAATTCTGAGAATAAATCTACATCAAAGCTACCAATGCGGGCACGGGTAAATGGAATATCCATAAATAAACCTGGACGACCTGATAAATCCACTACGACACGGCTTAAAGATTCATCGAGCGGTGCATAAAAGTGACCGTAGCGTTTTAAACCTTTTTTATCACCCAAGGCTTGAGCAAAAGCTTGTCCAAGCGTGATCCCGCAGTCTTCTACGGTGTGGTGATCATCAATTTCCAAGTCGCCATCACAATGAATATCAATATCAAACAAACCGTGTCGCTTGATTTGATCAATCATATGGTCTAAAAATGGAATGCCAGTGTTGAGTGTGCCTTGACCCGTACCGTCCAGATTCACACGAACTCGAATTTTAGTTTCGTTGGTATTTCTTACCACTTCACTGATACGTTGGGTCATAGACACGTTCCTCAAAAAACGTCAAAAATGATTGATGTAAATATGTTTTCGCTGTGACGAAGTCTCAGCATATTAGATTGCTCAGGAGGGTTAATCAATGCCTATTACCGTACATGCCTATACTTCACTAGAAAATAACGAAGTGCGCAGCCAGCTTGAGCGACTGTATGATACCAGCCCTGAATTTGGCGATGGGCAAGATGCGGTAAACCAACTTGAGCAGAACTTAGCTCAGTATACCCTACTTTACACGGCAGAATTTAATACTAAAGTGATTGGGGCGATTTGGTGCACGGGACAAGAGGACAGTCGGACGCTTGAATATATCGTGGTGCATCCTGCAAATCGTGGGCGAGGGGTAGCAGACCGTTTGGTGAGTGAGGTATGCCGTATCGAAGAAGCCAAAGGGGTACAGCATTTCCAGCCGGGTTGTGGCGCAATTCACCGTTGTTTGGCGCATTTGGGTAAATTGTGAGTTGGTATAGATACTCAGCCTATTATATAGGGTGATTTTTCATCAAAATAATCTTGGTTTTGCTGTAAAAGTAAACATTTGCACTGAAAAGCAAAAAAGACTATTGACGATTTATCACTGAAACTGTTTAATACGCGTCATTGGCGTGATAGCTCAGTCGGTAGAGCAACGGATTGAAAATCCGTGTGTCCCCAGTTCGATCCTGGGTCTCGCCACCATATTCAAAACGATTTAATGTTTTCAATCCCTGATCCCATCAGGGATTTTTTTTGCATAAAATTTATGCGATCAAATAAAAAAGTCATGATTTATATTGACTATTCAGCCGAGATACGGCTTAATACACGGCATTGGCGTGATAGCTCAGTCGGTAGAGCAACGGATTGAAAATCCGTGTGTCCCCAGTTCGATCCTGGGTCTCGCCACCATATTCAAAAAGCCTCAAACATTGTTTGAGGCTTTTTTTATGCCCAAATAAAAATGTTGAATACAAATCGGTTCTCTCTCGCTTCATCCAAAGTACACACTACTCATTTTAAAAGCTGTATTAGAATCAAATGGTCAGGGTGAGGGAGTTGCAGCATGAAAGATTTGTTTTCGCAGGGAAGTGCGTTGTATCGTCAGGCGCGTCCACAGTATTCAACAGAAATCGTCGATACGATTTTGCAGCATGTACCCGAGCGCTGTTTGGCGTGGGACTGTGGTGCAGGTTCTGGGCAGTTTACCCAGTTATTGGTACCACATTTTCAGCAGATTTTAGCCACAGATTTAAGTCAAGCACAGTTGGATTTGGCACCGCAGTGGGCAAATGTGAGTTATCGTACCTGCTTGGCGCAAGACAGTGGATTGGCGGATGCAAGTGTAGATTTAATTACGGTCGCACAAGCGATTCACTGGTTCGACTTTGATGCTTTTTATGCCGAAGTACATCGGGTACTAAAACCCAGTGGTGTGTTTGCTGCGGTGGGCTATGGTCTGATTCAGGTAGAAGATAAGGCAGTGAATACTGAAATTCAGCGCTTGTATGCTCAGACTTTAAAGGGCTATTGGGATGCCGAGCGCCGTTATATTGATGACTTATACCGCACAATTCCTTTTCCATTCCAAGAAATAGTCACGCCTGAACTTTGCCTGAAATATTGTTGGTCGGCAGCTCAGTTGTTGGATTATTTAAATACTTGGTCGGGGCTGCAGCATTATTTAAAGCAGCATACAGAAACGCCTTTGCTTGAACTACAGCAATTGTTACGGCAGCAGCCTACTCAGGTGTTTGGTATTCAGTTCCCCGTGTTGCTGCGTTTAGGTCGTTTGGCATAAAAAAGCACTGCTTTTAAATCGCTTGGCAAGTATCATAAAAGCTCGGTGAAAAAGGATGTTTCTCCACATGTGTAATCTTGAAATGTGTGAGGTGTCCAATGTCAAAATATTCTCTCCCTCTCTTATTTAGCTTTGCGCTGTGCCTGCCTGCGCTTTCATCTGCCAACGAAGATGTTCAATCTTTGAAGCTGTTGGATGATCGTGCATTAAGTGCAGAATATGCGCAATTAAACTCACTCAGTGTTATGCAAGATCAATATCGTTTTACTGCGCAAGACGTGGTGAAACAGGCATTGGATGAGCAAGACTTGGGTCAGCATTTGGGTCTTTCGCATACAACACTTGCCGATTTGAGTACACGTTTTTATACCAATGCACAGGGTCAAACAGTGCTGCAAATTCAGCGTGATGTGGTGTCTTTAGGTGTGATTGAAACCACACTCAGTGTGGATGGTTTGCGTCAATTGGGACAGCATTTTATAGATGAGTTTAAAGTGTTGGCATTTGAGTAAATCAGCGCTGTTGTCAGAAAAGATATTGTTGTGATTATTTAAGAGATAAAAAACGCCCTGAATGAATCAGGGCGTTTTTTAATTTTCGTTTGTTACACAGACATTAAGCTGGTTGAGCCGCTTCTTGTTGTGCAGGTGTCAACATGTGACCGTGTTCTTCAAAGTTTGCATGCCAAGACAATGCTTCACGAAGTAGGTGAGGAGTATGACCACCTTTTTCACATGCACGCTCGAAGTAGTCATTCAATGCATTGCGGTACATTGGGTGTACACAGTTGTCGATAATTGCACGAGCACGTTCACGTGGTGCAAGACCGCGTAAGTCTGCTAAACCTTGTTCAGTTACCAAAATGTCAACGTCGTGTTCGTTGTGGTCTACGTGTGCAGCCATAGGAACGATAGATGAGATGTCACCGCCTTTCGCAATTGACTTGGTTACGAAAATTGCCAAGTGTGCGTTACGTGCGAAGTCACCTGAACCACCAATACCGTTCATCATTTTTGTACCACATACGTGTGTTGAGTTCACGTTACCGTAAATATCAAACTCAAGTGCAGTGTTAATACCAATGATGCCTAAACGACGAACTAACTCTGGGAAGTTAGAAATTTCTTGTGGGCGTAAAATGAATTTGTCTTTGTAGTGTGAAAGATTGCCAAATACGCGATCACCACATTTTTCAGACAAAGTCATTGAACAGCCAGAAGCGAACTTCATTTTGCCTGCATCAATCAATTCAAAGGTACAGTCTTGAAGTACTTCTGAGTACATGACCAAGTCTTCAAAGTTAGAGTGTTTGAAGCCTGTTAATACTGCGTTTGCAATTGAACCGATACCTGCTTGTAATGGCGCTAGGTTTTTCGGTAAACGACCTTGTGCAACTTCATTTTCAAAGAATGCGATCAAGTGATCTGCAATGGCTTGAGTTTCGTCATCTGGATCAGTCACGTTAGATGGAGAGTCAAGCAAAGTATCGTTAAATACAATACCTACAACTTTCGCTGGGTCTAACTGAATACCTTTGGTACCAATGCGTTGGTCAACGTGAGTTAACGGTACTGGACCACGTGTTGGGCGTGCTTCAGGAATATAAATGTCGTGTAGACCTTCAAATTCTGTGCTTACCGTAGTGTTGATTTCAATAATGACTTTATCTGCAAATTCAACAAAGCTTGCAGAGTTACCTACAGAAGTTGTTGGAATAATTAAGCTGTCTTCAGTAATAGCTACTGCTTCAACAATCGCGATGTCTGGGCGTTTAAGCGTATTGTTACGCATTTGCTCAACAGTTTCAGACAAGTGCTGGTCAATAAACATAACTTGACCTTGGTTAATTGCTTTACGCAAAGTGTTGTCTACTTGGAACGGCATACGGCGTGCCAAAACACCAGCTTCAGTCAATTGCTTGTCTAAATCGTTACCTAGACTTGCACCTGTAATTAAATCAATTTTTAAAGGATTGGTTTTTGCACGTGCAACCAATGCAAGTGGAACTGCTTTTGCTTCACCCGCACGAGTAAAGCCACTCATACCTACGGTCATACCATCTTGAACGAATTCAGCAGCTTGTTCTGCGCTGATTACTTTGTCGTGGAGGGAGGCTAAACGGATGCGATCTAAAGACATGGTGAACTCTCGTAAAATACTAAACTGATACCGATTGTACCGATCAAAAAAGGTATTTTGCATAGGTGTTAGGCTAAGGTCTAATTTTTTGCCTAAATGGTGGTATAAAAATATTAAATAATATATAAATAGTTGAATTTAATAGTTTATTTATATATCGCTTGATAAATGTAAAAATTTATTTGATATATTTTTATACAATTTTGATATGCGCTGTGAGAAGTTTTTGCTTTGATTGCACTTCAGATTTGCTGTTGGTCTGAATTTGGTATATAGCCATTTCAACAGCATACAAAGCTGAGGGCAATTAAAAGTGCTCGCTCAGGCTTTGCTTGATTTTTTCCAGTGTGCCAAGGCTGTTTTTTTCCTCAACCTGTTCGGGTTGTAGTGGCAAGGTAATAATGGCTTCTAATCCGCCTTGTTCGCGGTTTTGAATGGTCAGTTCGCCCTGATGAATATCGACAATACGTTTTACAATTGCTAAGCCTAAACCACTGCCTTGTACGGTGCGCGCTTCATTGCCACGTACAAACGGCTGCATTAAATCAGCAATCTGGTCTTCAGGAATTCCTGTGCCGTTGTCGGCAACACTAATCCGAATCTGATCCTCCAGCACTTCTGCAGAAAGTTCAATTGGTTCTGCCCCATAGCGTTTAGAGTTGTTAATTAAGTTACCAATCAGACGTTTTAGTGACAAACTACGCGCCTGAATTAGAGGTAGTTCCTGTGCGGTATAGCGAATATCCAAAGGTTTAAACTGAATAATCAATTCCTGTAACAACACATTTAAATCAGTTTCTTGTAATTCTTCATCGGAACCATCTCGCATATAAGAAATGAATTGATTCAAAATCGCATCCATATCTTCTACATCGTAAATTAAGCCTTCTTTTAAAAAGTCTTCATCAGGCATCATTTCGGCACTTAAGCGAATTCGTGTGAGTGGCGTGCGCAGGTCGTGAGAAATACCCGCCAGCATGATCCGACGATCACGTTCAGTCTGTTCCAAGGTATAAATCATTTGGTTAAAAGCTTGGTTGACCTCGCGAATTTCCTGCGGGCCGTGATTGGTTTCCAAATAGGGTGCTTTGCCTGTTTTACTGTAGCTGTTAGCAGCATTTTGCAGACGACGCAAAGGGCGGTTCAGCTGACGCACCAAAGTTAAAATAATAGCGGCTGCGAAAAGTGGGATACCCAAGAGCCAGCCAAACACCAGTTCAGGACTGTAATTGGCATAGGTTTTAAGTGGCTCACGTACCCAGTTGCCATTCATTTCTGGGGTTTGAATCCAGATACGAGGGCTTGGCTTAAACTGAAAATATACTGTGACATCGTGCATTTTTAATTCAGTTGCTAGTTTCTTTTCAATTTGTCGGGTAAAAAATTCGGCAATGACTTTTTCCCGTACATTGGGAAACTCACGTGGATCGGTCACATATTCAATGCCGACTCGATTTTTGAGCCATGCATCAACATCGACTTCGGCTTCATTGTGAAAAATGCGCAAATCTGGATTGTTTAAAATTTCCAGTTCAACCGCTAAATAGCGGGCGTGTTGTTGAATTTCAGGTAAATATAAGGTGCGCCAAAAGAACCACAACGACATAAACAGGCTAAACAACACCACAAAGACCACCAGTACCGTGGTACGCATGGCTGCAGAGCGTGGCTTGATTTTGTCCAAAAAACGCTCCCAGCGGGTACGTTTCTTTTCAGAATACGCCACATAGTCGGTAAACTCTTGTGGGTTGATGGGTTCGAGTTTCACATCTTGTCCTGTGGCAGAAGTTGTAAAGCGAATTTGCTGAGTGAAATTTTATGATGAATATACTTGTTATTAGAATGTTTATTCTTTAACTCTTGCACAGTGATCGGTATGCGCATAAATGATGATCATTACATGAAGATGTGAGGCTTAAGCCTCACATCATTTTCAACTTATTCTGCACCATCTGGAACAAATACATAACCTACACCCCAAACCGTTTGAATATAACGTGCACGGGCAGGGTTTTCTTCAATTAAACGACGTAAACGTGAAACCTGAACATCAATCGAACGCTCCATCGCACCCCATTCACGACCACGCGCTAAATTCATTAACTTGTCACGGGTTAAAGGCTCACGAGGATGTTGTACCAACGCTTTGAGTACTGCAAACTCACCTGTAGTTAGGGTGACGACCTGACCTTCACGTGTCAAAGTGCGGGTCGATAAATCTAGTGACCATGGGCCAAAACCGACCACTTCCATTTGTTGACTTGGTGCCCCCGGAACTTCTCGCACTTGACGACGCAATACGGCACGAATACGAGCTAACAGTTCGTTTGGATTAAATGGTTTTGGCAAATAATCATCTGCACCTGCTTCAAGACCTGCAATACGGTCAGAGTCACTGCCGCGAGCCGTCAGCATAATAATTGGCGTGTCGATGTTAGATTGACGTAAACGACGGCAAATACTTAAACCATCTTCTACAGGCAGCATAAAATCCAGTACGATTAAAGAGAAGAGTTCACGCTGTAACAAACGATCCATTTGCGTTGCATCGTGGGCGGTTTTAACCACAAATCCCTTATCTTCCAAGAAACGTTGTAACAGGGTACGTAAACGCACATCATCATCGACGACGAGAATGCGTTCAACGCGGTCAGTTTCGTTGTGTACGGCATCTGTTTTTTCAGCAGGTACAACTAAACTCATGATGTGCTCCTTTATTCTTTATTGTCATCGTAAACAAAAAGTTGAGTTGGCTTTGAGTATACGATTCATTGGTATCTTTTGCCTATGCTCTAAAGCAACAAATATTGCAGATAAAATCAAGACATAGATACCAAATATATACAGCATTCCCATGACAAAAACTGACATATTTGCCCATTTGAGTCTAACATAAGCCTGAATTTTATTTAGATTTATAAAATTTTCCCGAATTGGCAAAAATTGCCAAAACACCACCATTTATAAAATTCATAAAACAATTGTGGATTTTATAGTCTTGGTCTTTATAATCATGGCTTTTAGTACTTATCCTTGTAGGATCACACACGATGACTGACTTAGTTCAGCAGTTAGCAAAAGAACTTGCCGTACGACCAAATCAAGTAGAAGCTGCCATCAAACTTATTGATGAAGGTGCTAGCGTTCCATTTATTGCACGTTACCGTAAAGAAGTGACGCAAGGTTTAGATGACACGCAGCTACGTCAGCTCGATACACGTTTATCGTATTTACGTGATTTATATGAGCGTCGCGAAAAAGTAATAGAATCACTCAAAGAACAAGATAAATTATCTGATGATTTATTGGCACGGGTAAACGCTGCTGAAACCAAAAATGCCTTAGAAGAAATTTATGCGCCTTACCGTCCTAAACGTACTAGTAAATCGTTTAAAGCCAAAGAAGCAGGTTTAGGTCCAATTGCAGCGCGAATTTTTGCAGAACAAGTCGAGCCAAGCGAAGCTTTAGCAGGCTTTAGCCATGCAGACTATCCAGATGTAGACAGTCAGCTAGATGCTGTGCAACACATTCTAATTGATGAATGGGCACAAAATATTGCCTTGACCACCGAATTAAAAGAAATTTTTGCCAAAACAGCGGTATTAAAAAGCTTGGTTGCTTCTGATGAGAAAAAAGAAGTGGGCAAAAAATTCCGCGATTACTTTGATTTTTCAGAAAACCTGAACAAAGTGCCATCCCATCGTTTATTGGCGATGTTGCGTGGTCGCCAAGAAAACGTCTTGGGCTTAAAAGTTGATGGTGAAGACAGTGCACCTTTGGCACGTATTGAAACTGAATACAATTTAGATCAGATTCAGCCGCAAGCACGTCAGGACTTTTTAAAACAAACGGCAAAATTGTTCTGGTTGGGCAAAGTACGTCCACAAATCGAACATTCATTATTGACTGAAAAACGTCTTGCTGCCGAAGCAGAAGCAATGGATGTATTTGCAGAAAACTTACGCCATTTGCTGTTGTCTGCACCTGCAGGTGCACGATGTACGCTAGGCGTTGACCCTGGTATCCGTACAGGTGTGAAACTGGCAGTCGTGAATCAATCTGGCGATGTGGTTGCACATAGCACAGTTTATCCATTTGCACCAAAAGAAGATAAAGCGGGTGCGATTGAAGAACTTGCGCGTTTATGCCGTGAACACAATGTCGATTTAATTGCGATTGGTAATGGTACAGCGAGCCGTGAAACTGAAGCAGTTGTGGCTGAAATGATGGCTGCACACAGTGATTTGAAACTGACGCGCGTGTCTGTGTCTGAAGCGGGTGCATCGGTGTATTCGGCTTCTGAATTGGCTTCACAAGAATTACCAGAGCTAGATGTGTCGATTCGTGGTGCAGTGTCTATTGCCCGCCGTTTACAAGACCCATTGGCTGAATTGGTTAAAATTGATCCGAAATCGATTGGTGTGGGTCAGTATCAACACGACGTAAATCAGGCAGGTTTGGCAAAAACACTGGAAGCCGTGGTTGAAGACTGTGTGAACTCGGTGGGTGTAGATGTGAATACCGCATCTTCAGCAATTCTGGGTTATATCGCGGGTTTGAATAAATCAATTGCACAGCAAATTGTAGATTACCGTAAAGAGCATGGTCGTTTTGATAACCGCCAAGCCTTGAAAAATGTACCACGCTTAGGCGAACGTACCTTTGAGCAAGCGGCTGGTTTCTTGCGTATTCAAGCCGGTTCTGAGCCTTTAGATGCCTCTGCTGTTCACCCAGAATCTTATGGTTTGGTGGAAAAAATCGTTGCAGCGAAAGCGACGACAGTTAAGGATATTATTGGCAATACCGAAATTATCCGTTCGGTGAATGCGGAAGAATTTGTAGATGAGCAAGTCGGTTTACCAACGATTCAGGATGTCTTATCTGAATTGGAAAAACCAGGTCGTGACCCTCGTCCTGAATTCCGTACTGCAAAATTCCGTGAAGATGTGACTGAAGTGGCACAGTTGACTGAAGGCATGCAGCTTGAAGGCGTGGTGACCAATGTAACCAACTTCGGTGCTTTTGTGGATGTGGGTGTGCATCAGGATGGTTTGGTGCATATTTCTGAATTGGCCAATGAATTTGTGGCCGATCCGCATAAAGTGGTGAAACCAGGTCAAATTGTTCAAGTGCGTGTGTTACAGGTTGATGTAGAGCGTAACCGTGTAAACTTGTCGATGCGTCCAGACGGTTCGGCTGCACCTGTTAAAGCGGCACGTACGCCACGTCGTGATCAAGAGCAACGTACAGAGCGTAAGCCGCAGGCGAAACGTCCGCAGCAGTCGCGCTCTCAGGCGGATCGCCCACAGGCTAAAAAGCCACAAGCTGCTAAACCACAAGAGAATAAAATTGGTGGTTTAGGTGCCTTGTTGTTACAAGCAGGGCTTAAAGGTTCAAAGTAATCTTTAATTACCCCAACAAAAAGCTCCCGAATTGAGGGAGCTTTTTGTTTTACAGCTAATTTTTAGCTGTAGATTTTTAAATTCAATTTATATCAACGGCACAATCCAACTCACTAAAATGAGCATAATTCCCAAATGCCCAAGTTTACGTGTGACGGCCACTAATTTAGAGGGCGGTGCTTCAAGTTGGCGGGCATATTCCTGAAGGCTTAAACCTTGTGAAGCTTTACTGCTAAATAAAAATACGCCCAAATCAATACAAATTAAAATCGTGCCGATATCTGCAACAATTTCCAGTAATTCATATTCTTGCTGATAAAGCGCCATTGCAACCTGATAACTCAGAAACAAGGCAAAGGCAAAACAGCCATATTGTAAAATGAGGGCTAGGGCTCGCATAATTCATTCAAACGACTTAAAACAGCTGTGTTATAGCATAAAACAATCCATCAATTGAATGTTTTGTCGGATTACACGTGGTGGTTTAGATTGTTGGAGGAATGTTTTAAGCCATCCAGCTTTGCACAATAAAACAGGTAGCAATACTGCTTGCTGCCAATTTAGAACACAGATAAGCATAGTCTGTTGGAGCATCTGCTTGTGTTGCAGAGCTTGCAGGAACAGAAGTTGTAAGTCGACTGCGATAGCCGAGCTCCGATAGCACCACAATTAAACCTGCCAAAGTAATCACTTGGAAAATATTTATAGGATTGTGCATCAGCTCAGCATATAAGTGGTAGGCGCTCAAAGCCGCAGCAGAAAAACAAAACAGCTTAAAAAAATACAGTGTTTTCATTTTATTGTCCCTTTCATTCTTGCACTTATTGTGATGTTGCTTTCTTAAGCCAAGATTAAAATTTGCTTAAATTTGCATGAAAACAAAGCTTGAAACCATTCAAGAACTGTTGAATTGATGTTGTGGTATTGCAAGGGATGTAAAAATGAAGCCATAAAATAGGCGACCGATTGGTCGCCTAAATTCAAATTTGAGCAGGTTGAATTACCAGTGTTCACCTGGGAATAAACGCGCATACGCTTTTTGTACCCAGTTGAGTTTTTGCTGTTCGCCGACTGAAGCGGTTGAACTCGGGAACAGGTTATAACCAATTGACATGAGTTTGTTGTTGATGTCTGGTGCAATTGCATAAGTGATTGAAGCCAAACGACCCAGATGTGTCGCAATTTTCTTCGGACGTTTCACAATTGCATAAGCAATTAAATCTGCAGCTTGTTCAGGTGAAAGCGTTGGCACGTATTTATAAATTTTAGTTGGTGCAATCATTGGGGTACGCACCAATGGCATATACACCGAAGTAATTGCAATTTTATGCGTATGCGCTTCTGCAGATAGACAGCGACTAAATGCGTCTAGCGCAGCTTTAGATGCAACATAAGCAGAGAAGCGAGTTGCGTTGGCCAATACACCAATCGAGCTGATATTGATGATATGGCCATCTTTACGATGCATCATCTGCGGTAAAATATTTAGCACCAAACGTACCGCGCCAAAATAGTTCAATTGCATGGTACGTTCAAAGTCGTGGAAACGGTCAACCGATTCGTGTACTGCACGACGGATTGAACGACCTGCATTGTTAATCAGAATATCAATATGGTCGACTGAAGCAAGAATCTGTTGTGATACTGCATCAATCGATTGCATATCGTTTAGGTCGCAAGGGAAAACCGAAGCTTTACCTCCACGGGCTTCAATTTCAGCTTTGACTTGTTCTAAGGTTTCCTGAGTACGTGCAACTAAAAGCACATGCGCACCCGCATCGGCCAGTTTATGTGCCACTGTTAAACCGATACCACTTGATGCACCTGTAATAAGGGCAACTTTACCATTTACACGCTTTTGAAAAAGTTTCTCTAATTTTGGCTTCACGCTAATATTCCTGATTTAAGTTCCCAGATTGTCGTTTTTATTGAGATTGCTCATCCAAATCCTACCGTGATCTGGACTAATTTACTTGGCTTTATGATAGCCGATTGTGTAAAAAAAGCTATGAAATAAGTGATTGAATTTTCAGATGAATTTAGAGTAATTGCTCTATTTTAATACGCTGGCTATTCTTATTTTTACCATGAAATAAAGCTAATGCAAAGACATTCAAGGAAAAATTAAAATAAAAAGGCATCCTGTTGAAATAAATCAGCAGGATGCCAGTATAAAACTTGAACTGATGAGTTTTTATACAGCAGCGAGAGCCTGTTCCAAATCGGCAATTAAGTCATCGGCATGTTCAATCCCGATAGATAAACGCACCATATCTTCACTTACGCCTGCGGCTTTCAGTTCATCGACATTTAGCTGACGGTGTGTGGTGGTCGCAGGGTGACATGCTAAGCTCTTGGCATCACCAATATTTACCAAACGAGTGAACAGTTGTAAGGCATCAATAAAGCGGGTGCCACCTTCACGGCCATCTTGTACACCAAAAGACAGAATTGCCGATGGCTTGCCTTTTACGTATTTTTGCGCCAATGCATGTTGAGGGTGGTCTTTTAAACCTGCGTAATTGACCCATTTTACTTTTGGATGAGCCTGTAAATATTCCGCTACTTTTTGCGCATTTTCGGTATGGCGTTCCATGCGCAAGCTTAGGGTTTCTAGGCCTTGCAAAATCAGGAATACGTTGTGCGGGCTAATGGCTGCACCTGTGTTGCGTAGTGGTACTACACGTGCACGTGCGATATAAGCTGCAGCACCTAAGGCTTCTACATAATTGACACCGTGATAGCTTGGGTCTGGTGTGTTGAGTGCTTTAAAGCGTTCAGGATATTTGCCCCAAGGGAATTTACCGCTATCGACAATAATGCCACCAATAGAGGTACCATGACCGCCAATATATTTGGTCAGTGAGTGGATGATGATATCTGCACCGAAATCAAATGATTTTTGCAATACAGGCGTGGCCACAGTGTTATCTACCACTACAGGAATACCGTATTCGTGTGCAATTTTGGCAATCGCCTCAAGGTCAATAATATTGCCCAGTGGGTTACCAATTGACTCTACAAATACCAGTTTGGTTTTGTCATCAATCAAGTCACGCAGTGCTTCTGGATTCTGATAATCGAAGAAACGCACTCCAATGCCTTGTTTTGGCAAAGTATGAGCAAATAAGTTGTATGTCCCGCCATATAAAGTCGATACTGAAGCAATGTTGTCACCTGCTTCGGTAATGGTCTGAATCGCATAAGTAATAGCAGCCATACCTGATGCCAAAGCCAAGGCGCCAATCCCGCCTTCAAGTGCAGCAACACGTTGCTCCAACACCGCAGTGGTCGGGTTCATAATACGGGTATAAATGTTGCCTTGTACTTTTAAATCGAATAAATCGGCACCATGTTGTGTATTATCAAAGGCATACGATGTAGTTTGATAAATTGGTACAGCTACTGCTTTGGTGGTCGGTTCTGGGCTGTATCCTGCATGAATCGCCAAGGTTTCGTCTTTATAGGTCATGTTTACTTCATCTTCGTGAGTTAAATTGGCTTGAGTCTAGCATTTTTCAATATGAAAGAAAGCGTCAAAATATTGCAATATTTAGCGTGAAAGTTGATATAGCACTTAAGTAGATGGGCGGGCTGCAAGCTTAAAGACAGAGTTGTAACAAAGCGTGCAAGATGTTTGGGGTGTCTTATTTTTTCTCTGTATTCAGGTATAATACCCGATTATTTTTTCGCTCATTAGAGCAGGGGCTGCTCATCTGAGCCCCAGATTTGGTTTTCTATTGAGGAGTCCTACGTGGCCCAATATATTTATACGATGAACCGAGTGTCGAAAATGGTTCCGCCTAAGCGCGAAATCCTGAAAGACATCTCTTTATCATTTTTCCCAGGTGCGAAAATTGGTGTGCTTGGTTTAAACGGTGCAGGTAAATCGACGTTGCTCCGTATTATGGCGGGCGTAGACAAAGATTTCTCGGGTGAAGCACGTGCGCAGCCAGGCATCAAAATTGGTTATCTTGAGCAAGAACCGCCTTTGGACGAAAGCAAAGACGTTCGTGGTAACGTTGAAGATGGCTTGCGTGAGCCACTTGATGCTTTGGCTCGTCTTGATGAAGTCTTCGCTGAATATGCAGCTGAAGATGCTGACTTTGACGCACTAGCCAAAGAGCAAGAAAAGCTTGAAGCTATTATTCAAACTTGGGATGCACACAACCTTGCAAACCAGATGGATCAAGCTGCTGCAGCACTGAACCTGCCTGCTTGGGACGCAGACGTTTCTAAGCTTTCTGGTGGTGAACGCCGTCGTGTAGCACTTTGCCGTTTGCTTTTATCTAAACCAGATATGTTGCTACTTGACGAACCGACGAACCATTTGGATGCCTCATCTGTTGCATGGTTAGAACGTTTCTTGAAAGACTTCCCTGGTACCATCGTCGCGATTACGCACGACCGTTACTTCCTAGATAACGTGGCTGAATGGATTCTTGAGCTTGACCGTGGACATGGTATTCCATACCAAGGTAACTACTCTTCTTGGTTAGAGCAAAAGAACGCACGTCTAGAGCAAGAACAGAAGCAGGAAGAGTCTTTTGCTAAAGCATTGAAAAAAGAACTTGAATGGGTTCGTTCTAATGCCAAAGGTCAGCAAAAGAAAAACAAAGCACGTATGGAACGCTTTGAAGAGCTTAACTCGCGTGAATTCCAACAGCGTAACGAAACCTCTGAAATTTACATTCCACCTGGTCCACGTCTGGGCAACAAGGTGATTGAAGTTGAAGGGATCAGCAAATCGTTCGGCGACCGTACCCTGTATAAAGACTTGAGCTTCTCGGTACCACCATGTGCCATTGTCGGTATTGTTGGTGAGAACGGTGCAGGTAAAACGACGCTATTCCGTATGATGACTGGCGAACAGCAACCAGATACCGGTACGGTAACGCTGGGTGAGTCGGTTAAAGTGGCTTACGTGGGTCAGATTCGTGACACCTTAGACGACAACAAAACTGTTTGGGAAGAAGTGTCTGGCGGTTTAGACATCTTGCGTATAGGTGAATACGAAATCGCATCTCGTGCTTATATCGGTCGCTTTAACTTCAAAGGTCAAGATCAGCAAAAACGTGTGGGTCAATTGTCGGGTGGTGAGCGTAACCGTTTACAACTTGCGAAAATCCTGCAAATGGGCGCTAACGTGATCCTGCTGGATGAGCCGTCAAACGACTTGGATATCGAAACTTTACGTGCACTTGAGGATGCCATTCTGGTATTCCCAGGTACTGTAATGGTGATCTCGCATGACCGTTGGTTCCTAGACCGTATTGCAACGCACATCTTGTCATTCGAAGGTGAAACACCAGAATTCTTCACTGGTAACTATACTGAATTCGAAGAATATCGTCGCAAACGTGATGGTGATGACTTAGTAACCAAGCGTCAAAAATATCGCAAAATCGGTGTGTAATTATTCCCGACGTTTGTAAATAAAAAACCAGCCTTAGGGCTGGTTTTTTGTGTTCATTCAATCATGCTGATTGAGTATCAAGACAATAGCAGGATGTGAAATCTGAAACAGACTAGCAGCGTTTAAACTTCCCACTCATGGGAACATTCACGGCACTTCCATTGTTTTTGCGACTGCATAAAAGCTTGCATGGAAATTTTAAAATCAGGCAAATCACGGTAGAACAAGAAGCCTGCTATCACACATACAATGAATACCGCTACAGTAATGCTTTGTAAGGTCGTGCCTGCACCATCGCCAAAAATCCACATGGCAATACTAATTAAAACCAGAAGCAATAATACAAATACCGCAGGAATGAGCATCACCAAGCTTTTAGGCACAACAGGACGTGGCGTTGCTTGACCTGCCTGTGCAACAGGCATGATTTTTGGGCTTTGACATTTAGGGCATCGGTATTGCATTACAACTCCAAAATTCTGATCTAATTGTTATTCTAACGAAATGTGCGATAAATAAAAAACAGTCTGTCAGAAAACAGGGCAATAAAAAAGCCCAAGTCGTTGCTTGAGCTTCTTTATAAGATGAAGATAAGTGCTTTATATTCATCTTGAATATGGCGTCCCTACGGGGATTCGAACCCCGGTTACCGCCGTGAAAGGGCGATGTCCTAGGCCTCTAGACGATAGGGACTTGATGAGGCAACACAGGTAAAGCCTTATTTAAACTTGGTGGAGTCAAGCGGGATCGAACCGCTGACCTCTACAATGCCATTGTAGCGCTCTACCAACTGAGCTATGACCCCAGTCTGTGTGAGCGCAATATTAGGGCTATTGCGCTCACACGTCAACAAAAAAATGAATTAAGCTGGATTAATTGCATCATTTTTCGGCAATTTGATGCTTTCATTCAGTTTTTCCCAGACTTTGACTTCTTTTTTGCTTGGGCCGCCTACAACTTCTAAGGCATTGCGCAAACGTGCAAAAGTTAGGTCAGGGCCAATGGTGACCATGGTTTGCATGACTGGCGTAGATGCAGTTGAACCTGCAATGGCAATAAAGAATGCAGGCATGAAATCACGCAATTTGATTTCCATTTGGTTGGCCAAATCCATGAGAGTTTGGCTCACGGTGTCATTGTTCCAAGTAAATAGGCTTTCTAAACGCCAAATGGCAAATTGCAGACTTTGACGCACTTGTTCTTCAGATAGCTTTTTGCTTTCAAACTGTTCTTTGCTCAAGCTTGGGAAATGGTTGAAGTAATGAGCAGACCAATTCACCGCTTCAGACAACAAGTTAATACGTGGTTGAATTGCGGCCGCAATATCTTCAAGCTTGGCACGATCTGCTTTCCATGCAAGCAAGGTATCCAGCAGTTCAGCAGGAGATAATGCTTTAATCCATTGACCATTCAGCCAGTTCAATTTTTCTACATCAAAAATTGGGCCACCTAGTGATACACGCTGAATATCAAAGTGTTCAATCATTTCGGCCAACGTGAATTTTTCACTTTCATCTGGCATTGACCAACCCATACGGCCTAAGTAGTTCAGTAAGGCTTCTGGCAGTACCCCAATATCTTTGTAGTAGTTAATTGAAGTTGGGTTTTTACGTTTAGATAATTTAGATTTATCTGGGTTACGCAACAATGGCATGTGACACAACACAGGCATATCCCAACCAAAATATTGATATAGCAATTGATGTTTGGGTGCAGATGGAATCCATTCTTCGCCACGAATTACGTGAGTGATTTGCATTAAATGGTCATCTACCACGTTGGCTAGATGGTAAGTTGGTAAGCCATCGGTTTTGAGCAAAATTTGCATGTCGACCTGCGCCCATGGAATTTCCACTTCACCACGCAGCATATCGTTAAATTTACATACGCCTTCGGTTGGGACTTTCATGCGGATCACATGCGGTTCACCTGCAGCTAAACGACGCTGTACTTCATCTGTAGAAAGATTCAAGCCACGACCATCATAGCGAGGGCTTTCACCACGTGCTTGCTGTTCTGCACGCATCTGATCCAGTTCTTCTGCAGTTGCGAAACAGTAAAAAGCATGGCCTTGTTCAACCAGTTGCAAGGCATATTGCTTGTAAATGTCCATACGTTCAGATTGGCGGTATGGTGCATGAGGACCACCAACATCTGGACCTTCTGCCCAGTTTAAGCCTAACCAACGCAATGAATCCAAAATCATTTTTTCAGATTCAGGTGTTGAACGCAGTTGGTCGGTATCTTCAATACGAAGAATAAACTCACCGCCATGCTGTTTGGCAAAACATAAGTTAAATAAGGCGATATAAGCCGTTCCCACGTGCGGGAAGCCAGTAGGAGATGGGGCAATACGAGTACGAACAGTCATAACCAAAAATAATTCAAAATGTAAATTGAAACTATTATAACGAAAAAGCCCAAGTACTTAATGTTAAATTCAACATTCTGTACTTGGGCAGTTCGGCTGCTTTTGAAAAGGGGATCAAAGGCAGTGAAATTGGGTGTTGCTTATGAGTTGCCTTGCGGGAATAAGGCTTGCACAAAACGGCTGAAACGTTGGTTTTGCAAAGCAAAGAAGCTTTGTGTCGGTGCAACATTAATCGAGGTCAGTACTTTTAAATCATTATTTGATTCAAATTTTTGCTTGTCTGCCTGTTTTTGCTGGGTAATGGCTTTTTCAATTAGGGAGTTTTTTGCAGGTGCAAGGCTGCTTTTAGTTTCAGCCGACTTTATGACTGCAGCATGGCTAACCGTAGCAAGTGAGCTTAAGCTAATGAGTGTTGCCAAGATCAGTTTAGATGTCATTCTGATTTCCCCCTTTGTTTATGAATGCACTGACAATTTATAAGTTGTTCTAATACCGTTACCATTTAATCACAAAAAAGCATCCAAAAAGTAGACTTGCGTCACACTTTTTTCAAAATAGTAAATAATCAGGATTGACTATATACCGATTTTGCAGATGATCTGTCATTTAGAACATGTTGTAACAAACAAGTGTGGAGAGATCGTGAAGATTGTTACAAAAGTCACAATAAAAATAGTGTTAGAACAATTGTGATGAGCTTGATGGAGATTAAAAATACGAAATAACCTGAAATCATTATTCGATTTTTGTATATCCAATTCATAAAAAAGGTATAAATTTGGAATAAGCGAGATTTTAAACTTTAAAGTGAATAAAAATAAATGCTTAAGCTGAAATGATTTAATTATTTGGATATTTTGCCTCATTTTACTGAATTGCGCAGCGTGATGGGATTGCATATATTGGCGGCAGTTTAAAGATGATGTGTGCTGTAATGAAAACTCAATTCAAAGCTTTATTAGCTGCTGCGCTATTGGCAACAGGTTTTGCTGCAACGACTGCTCAGGCTGCAGATCGTCAGTTTTTAAATGTATCTTATGATGCAACCCGCGAATTTTATGATGAATTTAACCAGTCGTTTGGTCAGTACTGGAAAAAACGTACGGGTATCACTGTAAATTTCAAGCAGTCGCATGGTGGTTCGGGCAAGCAAGCCCGTTCGGTGGTAGATGGCTTAAAGGGCGATGTGGTGACTTTGGCCTTGGCTAACGACATTGAAGAAATTGTAAAGTCAGGGCAAATCCAAGCAGGTTGGCAAAAAGAGTTCCCACATAACTCTGCGCCATATACCTCAACCATCGTATTTATGGTACGTAAAGGTAACCCAAAACAGATTAAAGACTGGAAGGACTTAACCAAACCGGGCGTAGAAATTATTACGCCAAACCCGAAAACTGGCGGCTTGCCACGTTGGGTGTATTTGTCGGCTTGGGGTTATGCAGAGAAGCAACCGGGTGGTTCTAAAGCCAAAGCACAGGAATTTGTGGGCAAGATGTACCACAATGTGAAAGTGATGGACTCTGCGGCACGCGCTTCTATGACGACATTTGCTGAGCGTGGCATTGGTGATGTGCTTTTAACTTGGGAAAACGAAGCCTTAGTGACCTTAAAAACTTTAGGTAAAGACAAGTTTGATATTGTTTATCCTTCAATTTCTATTTTGACTGAACCTTCAGTGGCTGTGGTAGACCGTACGGTAGAGAAAAATGGCAATAAATGGTTGGCGACAGGTTATATCAACTATTTATATTCACCTTTAGGTCAGGAAATGGCAGCTAAGCATTTCTACCGCCCACGTAATGAAAAAGTGTTGGCAAAATATGCAGCACAATTTCCAAAGCTAAAAACGTTCACTATTGATGAAGTTTTTGGTGGTTGGGCAAATGCACAAAAAACACACTTTGTGAATGGTGCGATTTTTGACCAAATTTATAATTCTAAGCGTTAAGCAATACTTCGCTGTCGCCTGATTGATCATCAGATCAACACACAAAAAAATCTCTACGGAGATTTTTTTGTGTCTAAAAAAAGCCAAAAACGGATTTCCCTATGAAAAGTAATATTTATCTACAAAAAGACGTTTGGAGCTTTGTCAAAACAAGGTAATAATGTGCAGTTACATTTTAGCTGTATTGATTGAACCCTATGTCGCATATTTCTGTATTACTTCATGAAACTGTTGATGCCATGTTGGCAGATCGCAATACAGGAATTTATGTCGATGCCACCTTTGGTCGTGGTGGTCATACCCGTTTGTTATTGTCCAAACTTGATGCACAGGCACGGGTCTATGCATTTGATAAAGACCCGCAAGCATTGGCAGTGGCAGCGGAATTGGCTCAGCAAGATTCTCGTTTTCAGATTATTCATGCCAGTTTTGCCGACCTACAGCAAGAATTGAATGCTTTAGGCATTACACAGGTAGATGGTGTGATGGCCGATTTAGGTGTGTCTTCACCGCAATTGGATCAGGCCGAGCGTGGCTTTAGTTTTATGAAAGATGGTCCACTCGATATGCGTATGGACAACTCTCAGGGGCCAACTGCAGCAGAATGGTTAGTCGATATTGCAGAAGAAGCTTTGGCCAATGTGATTTTCCAATATGGCGAAGAGCGCTATAGCCGCCGTATTGCCAAAGCCATTAAACAGGCAGGCTATATTGAGACCACGGCACAATTGGCTGAAATTGTAAAAGTGGCGCACCCGAAATGGGAAAAGAACAAACACGCTGCTACTCGCACCTTTCAGGCCATTCGTATTGCGATTAATAAAGAATTAGAAGATATTGAAACCTTCTTGCCGCAGGCGGTCGAGGTGTTAAAGCCCCAAGGCCGTTTGGCGGTGATTAGCTTCCACTCTTTGGAAGATCGTTTAATCAAACAGTTTATTCAAAAAGAATCGAGCTTGCCTGAAGATACGGGCTGGGGCTTGCCACAACAGCAACAAGATACGAGACGCCTGAAAAAAATTGCGCGGGTACGTGCCAGTGATGCTGAAGTGAAAGCCAACCCACGCTCACGCAGTGCATGGTTACGTGTTGCAGAACGATTAGCTTGAAAAGGCCAATAATGAAAACAGACGCTGTAGAAAAAAATCTAACGCCATCACGACTAAAAAAAATGGTCGCTTATTTTATTTTGTTGGCACTGGTGTTTATTAGTGCAATTATGGTGGTATTTCAAGTGTTTGAGTATCGTCATGATTATCGTCAGCTCAGTTCGTTTAACCGCGAGCGTGACGACTTAAATGCAGAATGGGGGCGTTTACTGATTGAGCAACAAACCTTTGGGGCAACAGCACAAATTGGTACCCGTGCTGTGACGCAGCTGCGCATGTATTCTCCGCCTGCAGCACAAACGGTGGTGATTTCTTTGCCTACAACTTCAGAACAATAAGGCGGCTGGCACATGGTTGATGCGCGTAAAAAGCAAACCCGAAAGAAACAACAATCGGTCACTGGAAAAAATGCCATTCATGTTGAAATGTGGCGTTTTTACTTAATGTGGAGCGTGGTTCTACTGGTGTTCGTGGCACTGGTGGGGCGGGCATTCTATGTGCAAATTATCAACCATGATTTTTTACAAAACAAAGCCAATGCCAATATTTTAAGAACTGAAAAACTAAAAGCCATGCGTGGGGTGATTTATGACCGCAATGGCGTGCCTTTGGCAATTAGTACCCCAATTATGAAAGTGGTGATTGATCCACGTGATTATTTTGACAATAAAAAGCTGTTTGATGAAATTACCGCAGAGCTGGAGAAAAATCCGACTAGCCGTAAATTGCGTCGTCAGTTACCAGATAAAAACTTAAATTTAGATGAATTGGCCGATGCGGTTGGCATGGATCGTCAGGAACTCAAACAAAAAATGAATGAGCGTCCACGCTCACGTTATTTGGTGCTGCAAAAAGAAGTGCCACCGCAACAGGCAGAACTGATTTTAAAACGCAATTTCCAAGGGGTATATACCGAAAAAAACTATAAGCGTTATTACCCACAGCCGCAGCCGAATGCACAAATTATTGGTTTGACCAACAGTGAGGGCACAGGTATTGAAGGCTTGGAAATGCAGCTGAATACCCGTTTGGCTGGTGTAGATGGCGAACAGCAAATCATCCGTGACAAAAAAGGCAACCGAGTTAAAGACCCTGAAGTCATTAAAGAAGTAGAACCGGGTGAAAATATCACCTTAAGTATTGACTCACGTTTGCAGTACATTATGTACCGTGAATTAACCGCAGCTGGTGTCGCCAATAATGCACGTTCGGCAACTGCAATTGCGGTGGATGTCAAAACAGGTGAAATTCTGGCAATGACCAGTTGGCCATCTTACAACCCGAATGACAAAAAAAGCTTATCGAACAAAGATGCGATGCGTAACCGTGGCGCGGTCGATTCTTTTGAGCCGGGTTCGACCATGAAACCAATGACAGTGGCAATGGCACTGGAAAGCGGTAAATATTCACCGAATACCGTGGTTAATTTAAGTGGTGGTTCAATGCGGGTGGGCAATCACACCATTCGCGATACTCGTAATTATGGGTCACTGACTTTGGCGGGGATTATTCAAAAATCATCTAACGTAGGTGTGGCGAAAATTGCTTTGTCGTTGCCTTATGCAACTTTACCAACTTTCTATAAACGACTCGGTTTTGGTGCACGTTCTGCCGTTAAATTCCCGGGGGAAAGTGCAGGTTTAATCTTGCCGCCAAGTAAATGGAATGTATCAGAAGTGGCGACCATGTCCTATGGCTATGGTTTAAATGCCACTGTGCTGCAATTGGCAGATGCTTATGCCATGCTGGCCAATAAAGGCGTTAAAATGCCGCTTAGCCTATATAAGCTGGAAGAACAGCCCAAAGGTGAGCAAATTGTGGATGCCAAAATTGCCGATCAAGTGATGCTGATGATGGAAGCGGTGACCTTGCCAGGCGGTACTGCTCGTCAAGCCAATATTCCAGGCTATCGGGTTGCAGGTAAAACAGGGACGGCACATAAACTTCGTGCAGACCGTAAAGGTTACTCACAAACTGAATATCGTGCTTTATTTGCAGGGGTTGCCCCAGTGAGTGATCCACGTTTGGCGATGGTGGTGGTCGTAGAAAACCCAACGGGTCAGTATTATGGTGGTTTGGTGGCAGCGCCTGTGTTTGCTCGTGTGATGCAAGAATCGTTACGTTTAATGAACGTACCTTTAGATAAACCTTTAGAAACTCCCAACACTCCATAACAGGTGACGCATGTCGATTCGCTTTCAAGATATTTACCGCACAGCAAGCGTTGCAGATTGGATGACACAAGAATTTCAGGGCTTTCAACTGGACAGCCGTCATGTACGTTCAGGTCAAATTTTTATCGCCCTGACCAGTTTGTCACAGCCTGAAAAAACCGTTGCATTTGCCCAAGCCGCTTTAGCACAAGGTGCTTTGGCAGTGATTTCAGAAATACCATTGGCGGTAGCGCATAATTTGGTGGTGTCAGATGTGCGTCAGCGCATGGGGCAGTGGCAAAAACAATATTTACAAGCCGTGCAACCTGTACGTTTGGCACGCATACTTGCGGTCACAGGCACCAATGGCAAGACCACCATTTCACGTTTAATTGCTGAATTGTTGATGTTGCAAGATCAACGCTGCGCGGTCATGGGCACAACAGGTAACGGCATTTTACCGAATTTAGAAGCTTCAACGCACACGACGTTGGATGCCTTGCAACTACAAAATGCTTTGCACAATTACGCCCAGCAAGGGGCAGCATTTGCTGCAATTGAAGCCAGTTCACATGGCTTAGAGCAAGGTCGCTTAAATGGTTGCGACATCGAAATTGCGGTATACAGCAACCTGAGCCGTGATCATTTGGATTATCACGGCACTTTGGAAGCCTATGCTGCCGCTAAAGCCATGTTGTTTCAGTTTGCCAGTTTAAAAGTCGCGATTATTAATTTGGATGATGAATATGCTGAGATCATGCTGCAAGCTGCGCAGCAGAATCCTGCACAACCGAAAATTTTGACTTATTCAACTCAGCAAGCGGCTGATTATCAAGTACAGCAAATTGAATACAGTCTGAATGGCGTACGTTTCCATTTACAAACTGCTACGGCAGAATATGTGGTGCAAAGTCCATTGCTCGGGCATTTTAATGTTGAAAACTTGGTGGCGAGTTTAATTGCGGCTGAGCAGGCAGGTTTTGAGTTGACTGACTTGATTGCGACTGTACCACAACTGAAAGGTGCGCCAGGCCGTATGCAAGTGCTGCGTGATGCAGAGCGTTTATTTGTGGTGGATTATGCACATACCCCAGATGCCTTGATTCAAGTACTGCAAACCCTAAAACGCCATGTCAGCGCACAGCTTTGGGCAGTATTTGGTTGTGGTGGTGACCGTGACCGTGGCAAACGCCCACTTATGACCCAAGCAGCACTGGATTATGCCAATGTCGTGCTCTTGACCTCAGATAACCCACGCACAGAAGATCCTTTGCAAATTTTTGCCGATATGCAGGCAGGTGTAGATTTGTCAGTGGCACAAACACATGAAATTCATGATCGCCGCGAAGCGATTAAATATGCCGTTCAACATGCACAGGCAGGTGATATTGTGTTGATTGCAGGCAAAGGTCATGAAAATTATCAAGAAATAGATGGGGTAAGACACTGGTTTGATGATGTGATTGAAGTGCAAGCTGCGATAGATGCACAACATTGCTCACCTTCTGCTTACCCTGCGCAATAAGGAATTTGTATGCACACTTCCACCACCAGTACTGCAATTTTAGAACCTTGGACTACAGAACAACTGCAACAGGCAACACAAGGTTATTGGCTGAACGGACAAACACCACAGGGCGAGATTAAACGTATTTTGACTGATTCACGGCATGCAGAAGCAGGCGATGCCTTTTTGGCATTAAAAGGTGAGCGTTTTGATGCACACGACTTTGTGGCTCAAGTGGCGACCCAGGGCTGTTCAATGGCGATTGTCAGCCAGCCTGTCGACGCAGATATTTGTCAGCTCGTGGTATCTGACACCCGTTTAGCCTTAGGACACTTGGGTGCCTTTCGTCGTCAGCAACATCCACAATTAAAAGTGATTGCTTTAACAGGCAGCAGTGGTAAAACCACCACCAAAGAAATGCTCGGCAGTATTTTGTCACGTTTGGCACCGACCTTAATTACCCGTGGCAACCTGAATAATGATTTGGGAGTGCCGATGATGTTGCTGGAATTGAACGCAAGCCATCAATATGCCGTAATGGAATTGGGTGCCAGTCATCAAGGTGAAATCGATTACACTTCAAACTTGGTGCAGCCGCATGTGGCAGGCATTATCAATATTGGTACGGCACATTTGGGTGAATTTGGTGGACGTGAGGGCATTTGTCGGGCGAAGTCAGAAATCTATGCACATCTTGCACCACAAGGTACTGCCATTGTGCCTGCTGCCGATGATTTTGCTGAACAGATTCAACAAGCCGTTCAGTCAGAACAGCGTCTAAGTTTTGGTGAAGGCGGTGATGTTTTTGCCACAGAAATTCAGTTGCAGCCACAATCGGCAAGTTTTTGCTTAAATACCGCACAAGGCATACGTCAGGTCAATTTACCTTTTGCCGGCGAACACAATGTAAAAAATGCTACGGCTGCTGCAGCCTTTGCACTGGCAATTGGAGTGAGTTTAGATGATATTGTGGCGGGCTTGGAGCAAGCACAAGGGGCCAAAGGCCGTTTAAACTTTATTCATCAAGGCACACATTTGTTCATTGATGACACCTATAATGCCAATCCAACTTCTATGCGTGCTGCAGGTGAAGTTTTGGCGCAGCAAACGGGTGTGCGGGTCATGGTGATAGGTGATATTGGTGAGCTCGGCAATAGTGCGGCACAGCAACACTATATGCTAGGACGGGATTTAGTTTCTATTCGTGGCATTAATTTTGTGGTGGCTGTGGGTGAATTTTCACCTGCGACTCAAGAGGGCGCACGTAGCACCCAATTTGGAAAAAAATTACAGGCCTTTGTAACCCAGGAACAAGCCTTGCCATTTTTAATTGATCTGGTAAAAACACATCAACCTCAGTCCATGAGTTTCCTATTTAAAGGTTCTCGTTATACCCATATGGAAACGTTGATGGCTGCATTGATGGAGAAAATTTAAATGCTGTTATGGTTATTTGAACAGCTTGCGGGCTATCACAGTTCGTTTCAAGTGGTTCGTTATTTAACATTACGTTCATTACTGAGTGTATTGACTGCACTTGGCATTGGCTTGGTGCTTGGCCCTGTGATGATTCGTAAACTGCAAGCATTGAAATACGGTCAAGCAGTTAGTTCATATGCACCAGAAGGACATGCCAAAAAGATGGGTACACCTACCATGGGTGGGGTATTAATCCTGCTCTCGATTGGTATTTCCACGTTGTTATGGGCAGACTTATCTAACCCTTATGTCTGGATTGTACTTGCGGTCATGGTGATCTTTGGCGCTGTAGGCTGGGCGGATGACTGGATTAAAATTCGCTACAAAGACAATGCTGGCTTGCCAGCACGTAAAAAGTTCTTCTGGACTTCGGTGGCATCGTTAGGGGCAGGTATTGCGTTGTATGTGATTGCAACCCAACAGCCAAACCCTGCGCAAACTGCAGATATGCTGGATGTCTTGATCCCATTCTTTAAAGATTTCAGCATTCCTTTGTCGCTAATTCCATTGGGTATTGGCTTTATTATCTTTACCTATTTGGTGATTAACGGTGCCTCGAATGCAGTCAACCTGACCGATGGTTTAGACGGTTTGGCAATTATGCCAATCGTACTGGTTGCTGCAGGTTTGGGCGTATTTGCCTACTTGGCGGGGGATGTTCGCTTTGCAGATTATCTACATATTCCTTATGTGAAATATGCCTCTGAACTGGTGGTGATCTGCGCAGCAATGATTGGTGCTGGCTTGGCATTCCTGTGGTATAACGCGCATCCTGCACAAGTGTTTATGGGCGATGTGGGCGCACTGTCTTTGGGGGCAATGCTGGGTACTATTGCTGTAATGGTACGTCAGGAAATCGTCTTTGCGATTATGGGCGGTGTATTTGTGGTGGAAGCCATTTCGGTATTCTTGCAAATTGGTTCACTGCGTATGCGCAATAAACGTGTTTTTTTAATGGCGCCGTTGCATCACCACTACGAAAAGAAAGGCTGGCGTGAGACCCAAGTGGTGATTCGCTTCTGGATTATTACAATTATGCTGGTGGTTTTGGGTCTAATGACCTTAAAATTACGCTAAGCCAAAAGAACCGAAAAACCTTGAAAAGTCGGCACCTGCCGACTTTTTTATGCCGCCTGCTTTGGAGAAAATCATGAATCTGCTGATGTGTCCTGTGTGTCGTCAGGTCTTACAACTGCATGACAGAACGTGGCGCTGTGCCAGCAACCACAGTTATGATGTCGCGAAACAAGGCTATGTCAACTTGCATGTCGTGCAGCATAAACACAGTAAAAACCCAGGAGATACACCTGTTTCGGTACAGGCACGCCGTGCCTTTTTAAGTGCGGGGCACTATGCACCTTTGCAACAGGCAGTGGTACAAAAATTGCGTGAACTACGTATAGAAAATCTGTTGGATATTGGCTGTGGCGAAGGTTATTACACTGCAGCTATGCAAGCTGAAGTCATGCAATGTGTAGGGGTAGATATTGCCAAAAATGCAGTACAAGTGGCGGCTAAACTGAATTCAGAAGTGACTTGGGTGGTGGGTACAGGTGCAACTTTGCCTGTGTTGGATCATTGCATTGATGTTTGCAGCAGTTTGTTTAGTCCAATACCTAAGCAGGAAATTTTACGGGTACTCAAGCCACAAGGTTATTTGCTGGTGGTTACGCCAGCGCCTGAACACTTGCTGGCCATGCGTCAGGCCTTGTTTGAAGATGTTAAACCGCATGAACCTGAAAAATTTGTTACCCAATTGCAAGATGCTTTTGAATTGGTGGATGCCAGTGTGGTGAAGACACCGTTACAGCTCAGTCAAACAGATTTAAAACATTTGATTGCGATGACACCTTATGCCTATAAAGCCAAACCTGAGCGTCGTCAGGCATTAGAGCAACATGCTCAATTTGAACTATCTGCACAACATCAAATTTACCTGTTCCAAAAAAAGTAAGCGCTAGGTTTTAAAAATCGGGCTGCTATTCAAGTCCAAGCTGTGCTCATAAAAAAGTCCTCATCATTGCGAATGAGGGCTTTTTGCTAGCTGATGGTGTCTGTGCTTACAAGACTTCATCAATTAAGTTTTCCAAAGCATCGGGTGCAGGTTTAGGTGCAGGCGTTGGTTTGGTCGGTGCATTTTCTGGCGTTTGCATCGGTGGTGGCGTATTGTTGTCTGGTATCAACACTTCCTCGCCTGGCAAGTCATCAAAATCACGTTCAGGTGCACGTACCAGTGCAGCAGGTGCAGGGCGATACAACGGACGTGCCAAAGGTGGAGAGGCGCGATAATCTTGTTGCTGTTCTGCGGTCAGTTGATTCAGCTCACGCTGTGGTGCTTTGGCTTTGTTGTCCAAGCTTACCCAAGCTTCGGGTGTGCCTTTGAGCGCATTGCCCATAAAGTCTGTCCAGATTGGTAAAGCAGCCACACCGCCGTATTCACGACGACCTAAAGTGGTCGGTTGGTCAAACCCGACCCAGGCCACAGTCACCAGTTTGCTGTTAAAGCCCGCAAACCATGCATCTTTGGCATCATTGGTGGTTCCTGTTTTTCCGCCAATATCACCACGGCCAATTCTGAGCGCGGCACGACCAGTACCGTGTTGAATTACATCACGTAAAATATTGGACATATCATAGGCAGAACTAGATTTTAAAATACGCTGAGCCTGTTTGTACTGACTGCGTTCTGCCAAAATTTTTGAATCTTGCGCAACTTCTGCCTCTGCCAATTTTTGATTGGTGACTTCAATCACTTCATCATCAGGGGTTGTGGCTTCGGCACTTTCTATGGTTTGTTCTTTGGCATTAATACAGGCAATGCAAGCATATTCAGGATTGGCTTGGTAAATCACTTTGCCATAGGCATCTTCAATGCGGTTAATGAAGTGTGGCTGAATACGGTAACCGCCATTGGCAAAGGTGGCATAACCTGTCGCCATTTGAATAGGCAAGACTTGTGGTGTGCCTAATGCAATGGTGTAGTTGCGTGGGATCTGATCTTCCTGCAAACCAAAATCCATAAACAACTGACGGGTGCGTTCAATCCCAACGTCCTGTAATAAACGTACAGATACTGTGTTACGTGATAAATACAACGCACGACGCAATGGAATCATCCCCAAATGGCGACCATCGGAGTTACGTGGCGACCATTTACCAATGGTAATGGGGCTGTCATTGACCATGGTGTGTGGGGTCATGCCACGCTCTAAAGCCAGTGCATAAACAAAGGGTTTAATGGTAGAACCTGGCTGGCGCCAACCCTGTAAGGTACGGTTAAATTTAGATTGATAGAAGTTATAACCACCGACTAACGCTTCAATAGCACCGTTGTTGGGGTTGATTGCAACCAATTGTCCTTGCACTTTGGGTACTTGTACCAAAGCCCAAGCGGTTTTATTGTCATTTGGACGTAAACGTACAATATCTTTAACTTTTACAACTTGTGCAGCACGACTGGGTGCATTGCCAACACTATTGGCATTGCGGTAGGGGCGTGCCCAAGACATCCCAGACCAAGGTACCGTTACGGTTGAACCATCTTGCATTAATGCTTCAAAAGAATTGTTCAGCACTTTCGTGACTTGGGCCGGGTAGGTATTGGCATAGGCACGAAACTCTGTAAGAGGCTTGTCATGCGCTTCAGCACCACGCCAGCCATGTCGACGGTCATAGGCCTCCAAACCTTCCTGTACGGCTTGTTCTGCATACATTTGACGCTTGCTGTCTACTGTGGTGTAGACTTTGTAGCCAGAATCTACCGCTTGTTCACCAAACTTTTTCACTAATTCTGAACGAACCATTTCGCCAATATATGGGTGTTTATTGCTGATACTACGATCAGGCATATCTAGATTAATGGGTTCAGCAATCGCTTTTTGGTATTCATTTTGGTTGATATACCCCAGTTGCAACATGCGTCCTAAAATCCAGTTACGACGTTCTAAAGCACGTTCAGGATTGACGACAGGGTTATAGCGTGACGGTGCTTTGGGTAAACCAGCAATCATTGCCATTTGTGCAATAGAGAGTTCTTCTAAGCTTTTGTTGTAATAAATTTTTGCAGCGGCCGCGATACCATAAGCATTTTTACCCAAAAAGATTTTATTGACGTATAAGGTCAAAATTTCTTGTTTACTCAGGTTTTGTTCAATTTTACGTGCTAAAAAAATTTCAGTCAGTTTGCGTTTCAGGGTGCGTTCAGGGCTTAAATAATAATTTTTCGCAACTTGCATGGTAATGGTAGAGCCACCTGTTTGCACATTAGAGCCCGTTACCGCTTCACTCACAGCACGCCCAAGGCCTTTGAAGCTAATACCACTGTGTTCAAAGAAGGCAGAATCTTCGGCAGCCAAAAAAGCTAAAATAAATTTTTCAGGAATATGTTCGTAATCAACAGGTACAGAAAGTTTGCCACCGTACTCTGCAATCAGCTCATTATCGGCACTGTAAACCTGTAATGGCTTTAGTAATGGTGCTTTTTTTAAGGTGGTCATTTCTGGCAAAGATGGGGCAATATAGAGATACATGCCATAGAAACCCATCGGTATTGCGACCAAAATTATAATAATGATCAAAAAAAATGGATGAACACGACCCGAACAAGATAGCTTTTTCATAACAAGTGCGTTTTAATAAGCGCTAATAGCAAACTAATTGCTGGTCAGTATAGCGAGTAGATTTACGGATTGTTAGATGAATTATTGTATCCGTAAAAAATTATAGACCAGCGCAGATTAGTAGGTTAAATTTTTTTGGGGATAAAAAAATAATAGGAATGGTACTATTGTGCGTAGGTTATATCGTAAGCCAAGTAAGGGGTTAATAGGTGTAGATATTAGTTCTACTTCTGTTAAGTTATTAGAACTCTCTGTTAAGAATGGGAGATATTGGGTCGAAAGCTATGCGCTGGTCCCTCTTCCAGAAGGCAGTGTGGTCGAAAAAAACATTCTCAATCCAGAAGCAGTCGGGGATGCGCTTGAACGTGCATTGAACTTAGCAAACACGCAATCTACATCTGCAGCCTTAGCAATTCCAACATCAATGGTAATTACTAAAATCATTGAAATGGATGCAGATATGACCAGCGATGAGCGTGAAGTTCAAATTCGTATGGACGCCGAGCAATATATTCCATTCCCATTAGACGAAGTCAGTCTGGATTTTGAAGTTTTACCAGATCGCTTAGCCAATCCAAACCGTGTCAATGTGTTACTGGTGGCCACCCGTTTAGAAAACGTGGAAGCACGAGTTGAAGCATTGGATTTAGGTGGATTGACCGCCAAAATTGCTGATGTTGAAAGTTTTGCAATTGAAAATGCCTTTAAAGTGTTCTCCGATACCCTGCCTATGGGTGTGAACACAATTGGTATTCTAGACATTGGTCACACCATGACCACATTGTCGGTTCTGCAAAATAACAAAATTATTTACACCCGTGAGCAAACCTTTGGCGGCAAACAGCTGACTCAAGAAATTCAAAACCGTTATGGTTTATCGTATGAAGAAGCGGGACGTGCCAAAAAGAGCCGTACCTTGCCAGATGATTACGACGTTGAGGTGTTAGAACCGTTCTTGGAGGCTGTGGTACAACAAGCCGCACGTTCATTGCAGTTCTTCTTTTCATCTTCACAATTTAACGAAATTGATCACATTTTATTGGCAGGGGGGAATGCCAATATTCCAGGTCTTGCGAAATTATTGCAGCAAAAACTGGGCTACCGTGTGACCATTGCCAATCCATTCTTGCAAATGGGCTTCTCTCCACAAATCGACATTAAAAGAATTGAAAGTGATGCACCATCCTTGATGGTGGCATGTGGTTTAGCAATGAGGAGTTTTGATTAATGGCAAAGATTAACTTACTCCCTTGGCGCGATGAGCTAAGAGAAAAACGTAAAAAAGAATTTATTGTATTTTGTATTGCAGCAGCTGCTGTAGGGGTGTTGGCTGTCGCATTGGCGTGGTTTTTCTACAATGCAAAATTGGCAGATCAAGAACAAGCCAATCAATTGGTTATCAGTACCAACCAAAACCTAGATGTACAACTAAAATCTTTGGAAGGCTTACAAGAACAGCGTAATGCAATTGTAGAGCGTATGAAGCTGATTCAGGGCTTACAAAGCCAACGTCCAATTGCGGTACGTTTGGTGGATGAGCTCGTGCGTGTGACACCAAGCAATATGTATTTGACCAAAGTGACGCGTACTGGCAATAAATTTACCTTTGAAGGCAAGGCAGAAAGTCCAAATACGGTTGCAGAATTTTTACGTAATTTGGAAGCATCGCCGTGGTATCGCAATGCATTTATGAATTCATTCTTAGCCAAAGAAGAAAATAAAGATAAAGCACCAAGTTCTGTAGTTCCTCGTGTTGAGGAAAGTTATGGCACATTTGTGGTGACTTCTGATTTAGAAGAAATCGCAATTCCAGTGACCGCTACAGATCCTAATTCAACATCAGCAGCGGGGGCAGCACAATGAGTCTCGATGAATTTGATGAAGTAAATCAGGAAGCTGCTGTTGCTCCGAAAAAGAAAATGACCGTTGAGAAGTTTTTTCAGCAGTTTAATACCCTTGATCCAAATAACTATGGTGGTTGGCCACTTTCGGTCAAAATTACCTGCTGGATTTTCATTATTTTCTTAATTGCGGCACTAGGTTACTTTGTTGTAATTAAGCCGAAGTTAGATGCCATTGCTGCAGCGCATGCACAAGAACAGAATTTATTAAACGAGTTCCGTGAAAAAGATTCTAAATTGCGTAATTTGCAGCAATATCAAGCGCAATTACAAGAAATGGAAGCTAACTTTAACCAGCAGCTTGAGCAATTGCCGAAAGAAACTGAAATTCCAGGCTTAGTTGAAGACATCAACGTAACAGGTGTTAATTCAGGCTTGAAGTTTAAAAACATTCGCTTAGAGAATGAAATTAAACAAGAGTTCTTTATTGAGCAGCCAATTTCGATTGAAGCAACAGGTGACTATCACGCTTTTGGTTCATTTGTAAGTGGTACTGCAGCATTGCCGCGTATTGTGACCATGCATGATTTTGAAATTGTGGCGACTGAAAATAAAGACAAGAAAACAGATATTCCACAAGTGACATATAAAGCGCAAGCGAAGACATATCGTTACGTGGGTAGTGCAGATACACAAACTGCGGCTAACACTGCTGGAGGGGCACAGTAATGAAAATTGAAAAGCTTTCGTTGGCTCTACTGGCAACTGTGTTAATGGTAGGCTGTGATTCTCGAATTGATGCAGTCAATGCACAAATGGCTGAAATCCGTAATCAGCCACCATTGCCGATTGAACCTGCCCCCGTGTTTGAGCCTGCGCCAACATTCAACTATGCAGCGCATCAGCTGAAAAGCCCATTTATGCCAAGTTCTTTGGCTGCTGAACTTAAAATTATGGCAGGGAAGCGTGTTTATCCGAACCTTGCTCGCCAGTTACAACCGCTGGAAAACTACGCACTTGAATCACTGACCATGAAAGGCAGTATGCGTCAAAATGGTCAAATTTTGGCATTGATTCAAACACCAGATGGTGAAATTGAGCGTATCCAGCGTGGCAGTTATATGGGGGTAAATCATGGTCGTGTGGTGAACATTACACCAACGCAAATTGATTTAATCGAGATTATTCCAGATGGTCGTGAAGGTTATGTAGAACGTCCAAGAAGTTTGGTTTTAATTGGGCCTGCGCCATAAATTAAAGGAATAAAAATGAATAACAGTGTGAAAGATTTTATTTTTGGGGATGGTAATACAATGAACAATTTGTTCCGTCAGTTTTCAATGGGCGCAGTCGCAATGGCGGTGATGCAAGTGGCTAATGCCCAAGTGAGCATTACCAATATTGTACCAATGCAAATTCCGGGACAAGGCACGGAAATTCGTGTCATGTTCAATGGCTTACCACCACAGCCAGCGGCATATCAGTTGGAACAACCTGCGCGTTTGATTCTAGACTTTGATAAAGCACAACAAACGTTGAAACAAAACAGTATTGCAGTGGCGACCAAAGAAGCCAGTTCTGTAGAGGTCAGCTCAGATGCGCAGCGTTCACGTTTAACTGTGAACTTGGCTGATGCAGGTGCGTTTACGACACGTGTTGAAGGCAATACCTTTATTTTAAAGATCAACTCAACTACAGCCACACCTGTTGCAGCAGTGACTGCACAACGTAGCGCACAAGGAATTTCCAATATTGGCTTCCAACGTGGTGGCGAAGGTGAAGGTCAGGTGGTAATTGACCTATTGGGTAGCAACACCCCTGTAGATGTACAGCAACAAGGCAGCAAAATTGTCGTACGTACTTTGGGCAATAAAGTCCCTGCGCATTTGGCTCGTCGCCTGAATGTGAATGACTTTGCAACCCCAGTATCAACCATTGATGCGCATAATGATGGTAGCAATGGCGTGATCACCATTCAGGCTGCAGGTAGCTATGAATATATGGCCTATCAGGCAGAAGACAAGCTCACCATCAGCTTAAAACGCCCAGTTGATAAAAACCCGTTTAAGCCACGTGCAGCACAAAGCTACACAGGTAAAAAGATTTCATTGGACTTCCAAGATATCGAAGTGCGTCGTGTATTACAGCTGTTGGCAGACTTTACAGGCATCAATATGGTGGCTGCAGATACAGTACAAGGTAATATCACCTTACGTTTAAAAGATGTGCCTTGGGATCAAGCCTTAGACATTATTCTGAAAACCAAAAATTTAGACAAGCGCCGTAATGGTAACGTGATCTGGATTGCACCAGTGTCTGAATTGATTAAGGCGGAAGAAGAAGAAGCCAAAGCGATTGCACAAAGTGTTAAATTGGCACCACTGCAAACTGAATATATTCAGTTGAACTATGCCAAAGCTGCAGATATTGAGAAGCTTATTACTGAAGGTAAAAATGCTTCTAACTCACGTAGTGGCTCTAATACTAATTCAGGTACTGACCCATTAGGCGATAGCGTGGGCAGCTTGCTCAGCCCTCGTGGTACAGTGTCTGTAGATCCACGTACCAATACCTTAATTATTAATGATACTTCCGCTAAAATTGATCAGATTCGTCAGATGATAGATTTGCTTGATGTCTCTGTGAAGCAAGTGATGATTGAAGCACGTATCGTACGTGCAACCACAGATTTCACCAAAGAGATGGGTGTGAAGTGGGGCATCTTGTCTCAAGGGATCACTAACAATAATCACTTGTTGGTGGGTGGTAGTGATACCACTCTGTGGAACTTGCGTGAGCCAGAAAAAGATGATGATATGGGGGGGTGGAAGTATGAAATTGAACGTCCACAAAACCTCAATGTCGATTTAGGTGTGACCAGTCCAGGTGCCAGCCGTATTGCCTTTGGTTTAATCAGTTTGTCTGACTTTATGTTGGATTTGGAATTGTCTGCATTACAAGCCGATGGCTATGGTGAAGTGATTTCAACACCAAAAGTACTGACTGCAGATAAGCAAAATGCCAAAGTTGCATCGGGTACTCAAATTCCATACCAATCTTCTGAGGGTGGGGGCGCTAATGCTGTATCGACCACTGAATTTATTGATGCAACTTTAAGTCTGGACGTGACGCCAAGTATTACGCCAGATGGCAAGGTGCAAATGCAATTGAATATCACTAGTGACTCACCAGGTACACCAACACCAACAGGTCAGCTCACTATTAACAAGAACGCAGTCAATACCAATGTCTTGGTAGATAATGGCGAAACTGTGGTCTTGGGTGGTATTTTTGAGCAACAAACTGCCAACTCACAAACCAAGGTTCCGTTCTTGGGCGATATCCCTTATATCGGACGTTTATTCCGTAAAGATATCAAGTCGGATAACAAACGTGAGTTGCTGATTTTTGTTACACCGCGAATTGTTAATGACAGTGTTTCAAGAAATCATTAATATATTTTCAATTTAAACAAAATTTATAGGTGACTCCTTGCTAAGCAAAGAGTTTGAAACCCTACCAAATATCTATTTGGTAGGGCCGATGGGGGCAGGCAAGACTACTGTAGGACGACATTTAGCAGAATTGTTAGGGCGTGAATTTCTAGACAGTGATCATGAAATTGAGCGTAAAACAGGTGCAACGATTCCATGGATCTTTGAAAAAGAAGGGGAATCAGGGTTTCGTAGTCGTGAAACAGCGGTCATTGATGAGTTAACTACGCGTCATAAACTTGTGCTGGCCACAGGTGGTGGTGCAGTAACTCAAGCCCCTAATCGTGAGTTTTTAAAACAACGCGGCATTGTTGTTTATCTTTATACTCCTGTCGAAATTCAACTCCAGCGAACCTATCGCGACAAAAACCGCCCTTTACTTCAAGTCGAAAATCCCGAACAACGACTACGTGATTTGCTTGCAATACGTGATCCGTTGTATCGTGAGGTAGCACATTATATTATTGAAACCAATCAGGGTGCTGCGCGAGATTTGGCGCAAAAAATCTTAAATACGATTGTTTCTGAGCAAATATCTTAGGTAGAAAGCGACTCTTTTCATGCAAACTTTACATGTTGAACTCGGCGATCGCCGTTATCCCATTTTCATAGGCAGTGACCTTCAACCCAAAGACTTATTGGCTCCTTATATTAAGGGGCAGCAAGTGATGATTGTCACCAACACCACAGTTGCACCCTTGTATTTGAGTCATTATGTGACTGCCGTTGAAGCACTTGGAAAGAAAGTGGCAACATGTATTTTGCCTGATGGGGAAAAATACAAAGATATCCAGCATTTGACCCTTATTTTTGATGCGCTGTTGGAAGCAGGCTTTAACCGTGATTGCACCGTGTTGGCTTTAGGCGGTGGTGTGATTGGTGATATGGCAGGTTTTGCATCGGCAAGTTTCCAGCGTGGCGTGTATTTTATTCAAGTACCAACCACCTTGTTGTCGCAGGTCGATTCTAGTGTCGGTGGTAAAACAGGGATTAATCACCCGCTAGGCAAAAATATGATTGGTGCATTTCAGCAGCCACAAGTGGTGTTGGCTGATATGTCACAGTTGAATACCTTACCTGAGCGAGAACTGTCAGCAGGTTTGGCTGAAGTTATTAAATATGCACTGTTGGGTGATCTTGAATTTTTAACATGGTTGGAAACTCACATGGAAGCTCTGGTGGCGCGAGATCCAGTGTTGTTGGCAGAAGCGGTTTATCGCTCATGTGCGCATAAGGCTCGAATTGTCGCCAATGATGAAAAAGAACAGGGCGAGCGTGCTTTACTGAATTTAGGTCATACCTTTGGGCATGCCATTGAATCATATTTAGGCTATGGTGAATGGTTGCATGGCGAAGCAGTGGCTACAGGGATGGTGATGGCAGCTGATTTATCACAGCGAATGGGATGGATTTCTGCAGAAGATGTGCAGCGTACAAAAAATATCATTGCACGAGCCAATTTACCGATAGTATGTCCGCAGATTCCACTGGATCAGTTCTTGGCTTATATGGCACACGATAAAAAAGTGCTGAATGGTCAATTACGTTTGGTCTTGATGAAGCAATTGGGTCAAGCCATCATCACCAAAGAGTTTGACTTAGAATTGATGAAACAGGCAATTTTAGCTAACCAAGCATAAAGGCAGCTTATGACAGCACTGCGTACACACTGGCAAAAAATTCAACAGTCGATTTGGTTGCTGGGTGCGGTGCTGTGTTTATTGGCAGCCCTTATTTTCTGGGCAGTGACTGACCGTGAAGAACTGGTTGAAATTGAAAAACAGCCTGAGTCTGAAATTGAATTACAAATTCAGCCTGAAAAAGTGGCTGCAACCACCTATTTGGGTGGTTTACAAGAAGAAGTTCGTCCATTGGAGTTGACTACACGCTTAACAGCTTCAGGCTTGCATGAAGCTGAATTTCGCGGCACAAAATTCATTCAGGAACAAAAGCATAACAGTAGCATTGAGCTGTTTCGAGTCAGTGACGAAAATGTCATTAAAAGCTTTATAAAAAAACAGTCTGAGCGCAGTAAATTATTTTATATTCGTTTAAGTGGCGAGGGACAGGCAGAACAATATGTGATGCTGTATGGCAACTATAAAAATAAACGTGAAGCCACTCAAGACCTTGCGAATTTACCTTTCCAGTTTCCTGAAACCATTCAGCCTGTTGTTGTGCAATGGGAAGATTATATTCCTTATGTGAATGACTTAGGGGCAGATGAGATGGGGCTAAATACCAAATTGCATGCGGTAAATTTACGGCCTGCTGCTGTACCAAAAATAGATGAAAGTGTCTTGACACGTCCGCAAGCGACACCAAATACAGCAGCAAGTGCCCAGCCTACTTCACCGCAAAATAGCACCACTAGTACCACAATTACACGTCGTGATCAGGCAGGTAATGTGGTGGATGTGCAGCAATCTCAGAGCGGTACTTTCCCTGCTCAGGTTCAGCCTGATGCACCAGAATCTGAAGAAGTGCACGACCCTTTTAATTAATAATTTAAATTCCACTCAGCATCTCGCACCAATATTGTAATTAAGCGACTGCTTAAGCTTCACTTTTACTCATCTTTTTCATTTATTTTTAAGTTGAGCTATTTTGGCTCCATTGCACCAATTTGATCTAAAAAATTGATCATCCTGAATTAAAAATACGTTCTAAAATGGCGCAGCATGGTGTATAAAAATAATGAAGTGCACAAAAATAGTGCGAATTTATAGCAAAAATGTGAACTAACTACGATTTTTCTTGAATGATGCTGATGTTTAGCGCGTGTATAACTAAAAATTAAAGTTGGCATTGTTTTTGCTTTTATTGGTGCGTGAATTGAGTTGTTGTCCCTATTTTGGCGCAAAAAAGATTCAATGATTGTGCGAAACTGTCAAATTTGCCTGCTACATTAAAGTGTAAAAGTTGTGTAAATGATGAATGACACGTTTGAGGTTTAAGCCAAATCAGACTTAAACAAATGCGTAAAACTTCATTTACACAAGATTGATGTTTAGAGAAGTAAATTGAGTTAAATCGCAAAACTAGATTGTTTAATTGGCCCAATTGGGCAAGTAAAAGAAGGGTACGCTATGCACATGCCATCGCCTAATACTGTAGCTCCCGCTCAAGGTTTATACCAACCGGATGAGTTTAAAGATAACTGTGGTTTCGGTTTAATTGCCCATATGCAGGGTGATGCAAGCCATGATCTCGTCAAAACGGCTATTCATAGTTTAAGTTGTATGACCCACCGTGGCGGGATTGCCGCAGATGGTAAAACAGGGGATGGCTGTGGTTTGCTGTTGGCAATGCCAAAGCAATTTTTCCGTGAAGAGGCAAAACGCTTAAGTGACATTACCCTAAGCGAAATCTTTGCCGTAGGTACAGTGTTTTTAAATCTAGACCCTGCCTTGGCGACTCATGCTAAAAATATTCTGACTAAAGAAATTGAAGCTGAAGGCTGTAAAGTTTTGGCTTGGCGTGTGGTGCCAACCAATAATGAGGCATTGGGCGAAATTGCGATGCAATCTTTGCCTGCCTTTGAGCAAATTATTGTCAACTGCCCAATTGGTGTGACAGAAGTTGAGTTTAATCGCAAGTTATTCTTAGCACGTCGTCGTGCAGAGCAACAATTAACTGCTGATCCATATTTTTATGTGACCACCTTATGTTCAACTGTGATCAGCTATAAAGGTTTGATGATGCCTGCTGCGATTGCAGACTTCTATACGGACCTTGCCGATGAACGTTTGGCATCACATATTGTGGTATTCCACCAACGTTTCTCGACTAATACCTTACCACGTTGGCCATTGGCGCAACCGTTCCGTTATTTGGCACACAATGGTGAAATTAACACCATTACCGCAAACCGTAACTGGGCGATGGCACGTACGCCTAAATTTGACAACCCACTTTTGCCAGGTTTAACTGAGCTGAAACCTATTGTGAACCGTACAGGTTCAGACTCTTCTAGCTTAGACAACATGCTGGAAATTCTGGTGGGTGGTGGAATGGATTTATTCCGTGCATTGCGTATGCTGGTTCCGCCTGCATGGCAGAACGTAGAAACCATTGATGCCGATTTACGTGCTTTCTATGAGTTCAACTCTAAGCACATGGAAGCGTGGGATGGCCCTGCGGGTCTGGTGATTCAGGATGGCCGTCATGCAATCTGTATGCTGGACCGTAATGGCTTACGTCCTGCACGTTGGGTGATTACCAAAAATGGCTACATCACCTTGGCCTCTGAAATTGGGGTGTGGGGTTATGAGCCTGAAGATGTGATCTCTAAAGGACGTGTTGGCCCAGGTCAAATTTTGGTAGTCGATACCTTTACTGGTAAAGTGCTAGATACGCAGGATGTGAATAACCATCTGAAAAGAATGCGTCCTTATCGTGAATGGTTACGTGAAAATTCAATCCGTTTACAAGGTAGCCCAGAGCTTGAAGAATATTTATGTGATCACGGTTTAAAAGGCGATGCCTTAAAAGCTGCACAAAAAATGTTTATGGTGACCTTTGAAGAACGTGATCAGTTATTGCGTCCAATTGCAGAAAGTGGTCAGGAAGCTGTTGGTTCAATGGGGGATGATACCCCAATGGCGGTATTGTCACGTCAAGTACGCCATGTGTCGGATTATTTCCGTCAGCAGTTCGCACAGGTAACCAATCCACCGATTGACCCATTGCGTGAATCTATCGTGATGTCTTTGGAAACCTGTTTAGGTCGTGAACAAAACGTATTTGAGCAAGGTCCAGAACATGCAGACCGCTTGATTATTTCAAGCCCTGTACTGACCAATTCTAAAATGCATCAGATTCGCACTTTAGGACGTAAAGGCTATGAAATTGCCGACATCGACCTAAACTATGCAGAAAGTGAAGGTTTGCAAGCTGCTATTCAGCGTATTTGTGAAGCAGCTGCGCAAGCGGTGCGTGATGGAAAAACGTTATTGGTGCTCACTGATAAAAAAATCCGTGAAGGTTACTTGCCTGCCAATGCAGTCATGGCGACTGGTGCGGTGCATCACTACTTAATTCAAGTCGGTTTACGTACCGATGCCAATATTATTGTGGAAACAGGCTTTGCCCGTGATCCGCACCAATTTGCAGTATTGCTCGGTTTTGGTGCAACCGCAGTGTACCCATATTTAGCTTATGATGTGATCAATGACTTGATTGCCAAAGGAGAGTTATTGGGCGACCCTGTCTATGCGCAAAGTAATTTCCGCAAAGGCATTGAAAAAGGCTTGCTCAAAGTCTTATCAAAAATGGGTATTTCAACTGTAGCTTCTTACCGCGGTGGACAATTATTTGAAGCGGTTGGTTTGTCTGCTGAAGTGGTGAATACCTGCTTTATTGGTGTACCGAGCCGTATTCAGGGCGCTACCTTTGCCGACCTTGAAAATGATCAGAAAAAACTGGCAGATACTGCGTGGAAATCACGTAAGCCAATTGATCAGGGTGGTTTGCTGAAATTTGTCTTTGGCAAGGAATACCACGCCTTTAACCCAGATGTGATCAATGCATTACATAAAGCGGTACGTTCAGGTAATTATGCAGATTTTAAAGAATATGCAGAAATTGTGAACAATCGCCCAATTGCGACTATTCGTGATCTATTTAAATTGAAAACAGACAATTCAATTGCCTTAGATCAAGTGGAGTCGGTTGAGCAAATCCTGCCACGTTTTGACTCTGCGGGGATGTCTTTGGGGGCTTTGTCGCCAGAAGCACATGAAGCCATTGCGATAGCCATGAATACCATTGGTGGGCGTTCAAACTCAGGTGAGGGCGGTGAAGATCCTGCACGTTATGGCACGATTCGTAACTCGAAAATCAAACAGATTGCTTCGGGACGTTTTGGGGTAACCCCTGCTTACTTAACCTCTGCAGAAGTGTTGCAGATTAAAGTGGCACAGGGTGCAAAACCAGGCGAGGGTGGTCAGTTACCAGGCGGTAAAGTGAATGGGTTGATTGCACGGTTACGTTATTCTGTGCCAGGTGTAACTTTGATTTCACCACCACCACACCACGATATTTATTCGATTGAAGACTTGTCACAATTGATTTTTGATTTAAAACAAGTCAATCCACAAGCTATGGTATCGGTCAAGTTGGTATCTGAACCAGGTGTGGGGACTATTGCAGCAGGTGTAGCCAAAGCCTATGCCGACTTCATTACCATCTCGGGCTATGATGGCGGTACAGCAGCATCGCCACTGTCATCTATTCACCATGCAGGTTCACCGTGGGAGTTGGGTTTAAGTGAGGCGCATCAGGCTCTACGTGTGAATGACTTGCGTGGCAAAGTTCGTGTGCAAACCGATGGTGGCTTAAAAACTGGCTTAGATGTGGTGAAAGCGGCAATTTTAGGTGCAGAAAGCTTCGGTTTTGGTTCAACACCAATGATTGCTTTAGGCTGTAAATATTTGCGTATTTGCCACTTAAACAACTGTGCTACTGGTGTAGCAACGCAGCAAGATCATTTGCGTCAGGAACACTATATTGGTGAACCACAAATGCTGATCAACTTCTTCACATTTATTGCTGAAGAAACTCGTGAATGGTTAGCGGCATTGGGTGTGGCGAGCTTAAAAGACTTGATTGGTCGTACCGACTTGCTAGAAATTTTACCGGGTGAAACCGAAAAACATGCGCACTTAGATTTAAGTGCTTTGTTGGAATCGCACCCTGCGGCAGAAGGCAAAGCGCAATACTGTCAGGTTGAAGGCAATGCGCCATTTGACAAAGGCATCTTGGCTGAAAAAATGATTGCAGAGATGTTGCCTGCAATTGAAGCAGGTACAGGCGGCGAGTATTACTTTAACGTGAGCAACTGTGACCGTTCAATTGGTGCGCGTATTTCAGGTGAAATTGCGCGTCGTTATGGTAACTTGAGCATGGAACATCATCCTGTCAAATTGAACCTTATTGGTACTGCGGGACAATCTTTGGGTGTTTGGAATGCAGGTGGTTTGCATATCAAACTTGAAGGCGATGCCAATGACTACGTTGGTAAAGGCATGGCGGGTGGACGTATTTCCATCTTCCCACCAAAAGGTTCGCCATTCCAAACGCAGAATACGGCTATTATTGGTAATACCTGCCTCTATGGTGCAACTGGTGGTAAATTGTTTGCTGCAGGTACGGCAGGTGAGCGTTTTGCGGTGCGCAACTCGGGCGCGTTTGCAGTCATTGAAGGGGCAGGCGACCATTGCTGTGAATACATGACACGCGGGATTGTGACTGTACTTGGCAAAGTGGGACATAACTTTGGTGCAGGTATGACCGGTGGTTTTGCTTATGTACTCGATTTAGATAATGACTTCGTTGACCGTTACAACCACGAACTGATTGAGCTGAATCGTATTTCAACGGAAGCGATGGAAGAACATAAAGCATTCTTAGGACGTATTTTAGATGAACACATTGCCGAAACAGGCAGTGCGTGGGCGTATAAGATCCGCCATGAGTTTGATTTCTATAGCCGTAAATTCTGGTTAGTGAAACCAAAAGCTGCCAACTTGCAGACTTTGTTGAAAACTACCCAAGCAGATCCACAATAATCCACGACTCAGCATTCGGCAGGTGTGGATAACTTTAGACTTATACCCAGCGTAAAAGTAAAGTTATCTACGCCCACCTACGGAGAAAGACATGGCAGAACGCCTACATAATGACTTTCAATTTCTGGATGTAGCACGACAAGATCCAGAGAAAAAAGATCTCGATGTCCGCAAAAATGAGTTTGTGGAAATTTATAAACCGTTTACTGCAGAAGTAGCGGCTAACCAGACCCATCGTTGTTTGGGCTGTGGTAACCCATACTGTGAATGGAAATGCCCTGTGCATAACTACATTCCAAACTGGCTTAAACTGATTTCGGAAGGCCGTATTTTTCAGGCGGCAGAATTGTGCCATCAAACCAATACCTTGCCTGAAGTATGTGGACGTGTTTGTCCGCAAGACCGTTTGTGTGAAGGTGCATGTACCTTGAACGATGGCTTTGGTGCAGTGACCATTGGTAATGCTGAAAAGTACATCAACGACACTGCTTTTGCTTTGGGTTGGCGTCCAGACATGTCACATGTGAAATGGACCGATAAAAAAGTTGCGATTATTGGCGCAGGCCCTGCAGGTTTGGGCTGTGCCGATATTTTGGTGCGTAACGGAGTAAAGCCTGTCGTCTTTGACAAACGCCCTGAAATTGGTGGCTTACTAACTTTTGGTATTCCAGAATTTAAAATGGAAAAAGACGTGATGAAACGCCGCCGTGAAATTTTCTCAGGCATGGGGGTTGAATTCCGTTTAAATACTGAAATTGGGACAGACATCACCATTGAGCAACTGCTTGCAGATTACGATGCGGTATTTATGGGCATGGGCACTTATACGTATATGAAAGGTGGCTTTGCCGGTGAAGATTTAGATGGCGTTTATGATGCGCTGGATTTCTTGATTGCCAATGTTAACCGTTGCCAAGGTTGGGAAAAAGACCCAGCAGAATACATCAGTGTTGAAGGCAAGAAAGTGATTGTACTGGGTGGTGGTGATACTGCCATGGACTGTAACCGTACTTCTATTCGTCAAGGTGCGCAGGAGGTTACTTGTGCCTACCGTCGTGATGAAGCCAATATGCCAGGTTCACGCCGTGAAGTGACCAATGCCCGTGAAGAAGGGGTGAATTTCTTATTTAACCGTCAACCCATTGAAATTGTCGGTGAAAATGGCAAGGTTACAGGTGTAAAAGTGGTGACAACTCAATTGGGTGAGCCAGACAGCCGTGGCCGTCGCAGCCCAGAGCCTGTACCAGGTTCAGAAGAAGTTTTAGCTGCAGATGCAGTATTACTTGCTTTTGGTTTCCGTGCCAGCCCTGCAGACTGGTTTAGCACTGCCAATATTGGGGTAGATGGTTCAGGTCGTGTGGTTGCAGCAGAACAGCAAACATTTAAATTCCAAACATCTAACCCGAAAATTTTTGCAGGGGGCGATATGGTACGTGGTTCTGATTTGGTGGTGACTGCAATTTGGGAAGGTCGTCAGGCAGCAGAAGGCATTTTGGATTATTTAGATGTCTAAACGAGTTTGTTTTGCTTAGATGTTAAAAGGGCTGAGTTTTAAGGAATTCAGCCTTTTTTATTGGATATTTTATCCACCTCATCTTCTTCTGGAATATATTCCCATCCTTGAACCATATATGACGTAAGATAAGTACCATCAATATTAATTCAATCTGCTGCGCAAGGTTATTGTTTGATGTAAACAATTTGCTGATTCGCTCGATTAAACAAAATACACAAACAGGTCAGAATTTCACGTTAGAATGAAATCATTTCAAACAAATACAAAGAAAATTTAGAGGTTAATGTATGAATTTCACAAAAAAAACCATGCTCGCGGTGGCTTTAACCAGTACTTTGACATTAAGCGGCTGTGGCTATAACACCTTACAAGTGAAAGATGAAGCCGTGACTGCTTCTTGGTCAGAAGTACAAAACCAATATCAACGCCGTGCTGACCTCGTACCTAACTTAGTCAATGTCGTGAAAGGCTATGCCAAACATGAAGAACAAGTATTGACTGAAGTCACTCAGGCACGTGCCAATGTAGCAGGTTTAAAGGTTGATCAAGCTGTGCTTGAAGACCCAGCACTATTCCAGAAGTATCAGGAAGCACAGGCGCAAATGACCAGCGCCTTGTCACGTTTAATTGCTGTGTCTGAAAATTACCCAGACTTAAAAGCCAATGAACAGTTCCGAGAATTACAAGTGCAACTTGAAGGCACAGAAAACCGCATTGCCGTGGCGCGTAATCGTTACATTAGCACAGTGCAAGACTTTAACAGCTATGCACGTCAGTTCCCGCAAGTCATGACTGCTAAAGTGATTGGCATGGACACCAAACCAAACTTTAGCGCAGAACAAAGCGCACAAACCGCACCTAAAGTTTCGTTTGAATAATGCATAGGGAGGATGACTGAATGCTGCTATCGCACAGCAAGACCCACATGAACCTTGGGCAAATATTGCTGCTCATTATGGTGATGTGTTTCAGCTGCTTGGCATATAGTGAAGTTGCCACCGCAACCGATGAAACTGCCGAAGCTGTGGTGCTGGGTAAAATTGTGCAGCAACAGCATCCTCAAAATGCCAACCCTATCCCAGATCTTACAAATTCACGTCAGCCTACATCGAGCACTCAGCAAGCACCTATAGAAACACCCGTTCAGCAACCGCAAATTGCCAATGATATGGCAGAGGGTGAATCCATCCGTGCTTTGCCGACATTGAATCAGCCCGTAGTCGATCAAGCCAATTTGCTCACTGCTGCAGAAAAACAGCAAATCAGCCAGCGGATTTTAAATTTACATCAACAAGCCAAAGCACAAATTGGGGTGGTGATTGTACCGACCACAGGGCAGGAAGATATTTTTGATTTTGCCATGCGGGTCGCAGAACAATGGCAGCTTGGTTCTGCCAAGCAAGACAATGGTGTGTTGATGGCAATTGCAGTCAATGACCGCCGTATTCAAATTTTAACAGGTTATGGTTTAGAGGGTGTGCTGCCCGATATTGTAGTCAGTCGGATTATTAACCAACGAATTACCCCCTATTTTAAACAAGCCCAATATGCACAAGGTATTGATGCAGGCTTAGCAGAAATCGAACGGATTTTAAACTTAGACCCCGAAGTTGCTGCACAGGCGGCGCAAGAACTTAAACAGCGTCAGGAACAAGCTTTGCAAGAGCAACAGGCACGTGAAAAAACTTTGAGTAGCGCCTTGTTTATTTTAATTGCAGGGGTCATTGGCTCACTGATTGTCGGAAAACGCTTAAGTGCTTCAACCGCTGCCGTAGCAGGTACAGTGGCAGGTTTGGTCAATGGTGCAGGCTTAATCACCAGTTTAATGATTGGCGCGGGAATTTTCTTTTTACTCATCACTGCCATTGCACAGACCATTTTCCAAGTTTTTTTGTCCTCTGCAGGGCGTGGAGGCGGACGTGGTGGCGGCGGTTTTGGTGGCGGTGGCTATAGCGGCGGCGGCGGTGGCTTTGGTGGGGGAGGAGCATCAGGATCATGGTAACCAAAACAGATACAACAGAAATTATTACTCAACCGAAAATGGACATTGTAGCCCGTCCGAGTGTAAAGCGTTGGCTGAAGCATTTCTTTTATTTACCTGCCACCAAACGTTTTTTTAATGCACAAGATCAGCATGCCATTGCAGAAGCGGTGACCGCCGCCGAGCATGGGCATGTAGGTGAAATTCAGGTGGTGATTGAAGGTTGTTTACCCTCGCGTTTGGCGTATGCGGTAGATACTCACGCCCGCGCACGTCAGTTGTTTGCAGAATTGGGTGTTTGGGATACTGAACTGAACAGCGGGGTGTTGCTGTACCTGAATTTGTGTGAGCGCAAGGTGGAAATTGTGATTGACCGTGGCATTAAAACCGCGACCACGCAACAGGTGTGGGATGAAGTCTGTGCACATATTGTGCAGGGGTTGGCGCAGCAGCAGTATCGGCAAGCGGTAATCACAGGCGTGCAAGAAATTGGTGAAATTTTGGATGTGTTTTATGACCGCCAGTTGCTTGATCAGCAAAATGAATTGGTCAATGCGCCGATTATTTTAGGGTGATTTATTATACATTGATTACATAAGAGCCGAAATTCACTTAGAACGATTAAAAGCCAACAAACCGATTATTCTACCGAAAGGCTCTGCCATTAATAATGACACGGTTGCAATGGAGGCTGGACGTAAACGAGGCTCGATTAAAAAGAGCCGTCATGCTGCATTAATTGAGGCAATTGAACAAGCTGCACAGGCAGCAGGGCAAAATGTTCTTTCGCCTGCACAACGGATTGAGCAAGCGAAAACTAAGACCAAGGCGGTGAAAAGTGATTATGAGCAGCTGAAAGAAGATTATGAAAAACTGCTGGAAAAGTGTAATTTGTTACTGTTGGAGAATTTTGAATTAAAAAAAACGCATCAAATTTGATGCGTTTTTTGAGTTTATATCATTATAGAGCTGTTACAGCACCAGTTGTTGGAGTACCTGCTTCACAGCCTTTAGGTCGAAACTCTTCATCAAGATCTGTTACACAAGTCCATACACCAGTTGCAGCCCGTTCTAATGCAATGAATTTACCTAATACTTTAGGGGAACCTGCTAATTTACAAACGATAGCGTCATCTGCTGCACCTGTTGTAGCAGTATATGTTGTAGCAGAAAGCTCTGAGCAACGTGCACTTGCAATAGCAGGTAATCCGATTTGGCTTAAACCTGTAATTTCTGTACCTTCAGAAACTAATGCTTCATAGCCAGTTTTCACACCAGCGATTTCAGCTAAACCAGCAGAGGCTTGTGATTTAGCAATATAAGTTTGATAAGCTGGAATCGCAATTGCAGCAAGAATACCAATAATAGCGACCACAATCATCAGCTCGATCAATGTAAAGCCTTTTTGAGCGTTCATAACATTCTCCACAAATGTTGTTAATTTAGTTATAAGCTTTGTAAGCTATTTTATACTTAGCACTAAACGTGCCAACTTTTATTATAGACAATTTACACAGAAAAACAGCACCTTACACATAAAAAATTTAAGACTTTTAATTCGACTGTATATTTTTGCTAAAAAGTGACAAATTTTGTCAGTTTGAATTTTATACTTTGGACAAATATTGTCAATATGTGATTTATGTCACATTTTTCTGATAATATTTTATGATCTGAGTATGACTAATAGCGTATTTAATCTTCGCCACATAACTAGCCTACTTCAAAACTGGCAGAATTCCAATCAAACTTGCCACACAAAGCACTGTCATCTTGCCTAAAAAAATATAAGATAGAGCCAGTTTTTTGGTCTATTTTTCCTATGAAATCTGCATTGCTATTTTTCGCTGCTATCCTTATCTCCTTAGCATGGCTATTGCCCATACACTACCGCCCGTGGGTCACCTATACAGGTGAACTTTACGCATTTTTTGCCCTGTTTGCCCTTGCAGCCTGCCTGTTTAAAGAAAAATTACAGATACCTAAAATTAGCCTGCCATTACTAGCACTGTGCAGTGTTCCACTCATTCAGTGGGGCTTTGGCTTGGTCTACTTCTTTGACAAAGCCTTGCTCAGCAGCGTGTATATATTCAGTTTTTGGTTAGCAATCATTTTTGGCTACAACCTCACGCAAAATAACAGCGAACGTGAACGCATCTTCGCAGGCTTTAGTTATGTGCTACTCGGCGTGGGAAGTATCACCGCATTCATGGCAATTTGCCAGTGGCTCACACTCGACCAATACCTGCCAATGATGGTGGATATTAAAATTGGACAACGCCCTTATGCCAACTTTGCCCAGCCAAACAATATGGCGACCTTTTTGGTGATGTCACTCATGGCATGCCTATATTTATACGAAAAACAAAAACTTAAAACCGTGTGGATTGCGATTGCTGCTGCCATGATTTTGGTCGGTGTGGTATTGAGTCAATCGCGGACGTCATGGTTGGCATCGCTGTGTCTCTTGACCTATTTGGGCTATCAGCAATACCGTGGCGTGATGCGGATTAAATGGCGCTATAGCTTACTGTGGTTTGCCGCATTTATCGGGCTGATTTTTATCGTACCTGCTTTCAGTCAACTACTCTCACAAAGTGCAGACCTCTCGGTGCAATCTCCTGATGTGGTGCAACGCGCCACAGGTGATATGTCACGCTTGGCCATTTGGCAGCAAATGCTCGCTGCGATTGAACATCAACCTTGGTGGGGCTATGGTTGGCATCAAACCAGTGTGGCGTATGTCACGATTAGCGAATTTGTGCAAGGTCCTGTGTGGATTCGTAGCGCACACAATTTTATTTTAGACTTTTTACTTTGGAATGGTGTGATACTCGGCGTGCCATTTTTAGCGTATTTGGGCTATTGGGGCTACCAACTGCATAAATATACCCAATCGGTTGAATCGGTTGTGGGTATTTTGATGGTCGGTGCATTTAGTGTGCATGCAATGCTGGAGTTTCCGCAAAATTATGCCTACTTCCTGCTGCCTGTAGGCTTTATTATCGGCATGGTTCAGTCACAACGGGTGTTCAAAAGCTTCACTTTATCTGCAATTTATTTACGCAGTACTTTTGTACTTGGCGCATTGTTGTTGATGCTGATTTATCGTGATTATGAAGTGATGGTGCCAAAACTGAATCAGTCGGTACGTTATGAACACACACCTGAAAAAATCACCCATCAAGACCGTATTTTTGTACTAGAAGAATTTAACCGCCGCATTGAGTGGATTCGTTTAAATCCGTATAGTCAGCAAACGCCTGAACAGCTGCAAGAGATTCATGAAATTGTATTGAACTATCCAACCACTTACGATTTATTGAAATATGCGCGAGTCTTGGCGTTTAACGGTTATGAAGCAGAAGCTAAAAAGCAATTGTGGTTGTTAAGCACTTTGCGCAAGGTCAATGTGGATTATGCAACTTTGTTGGATGAAGCAGAGCAGCGCTGATTTGTGTAGCGCAAGGAGGGGGATTTGAAAATAGTGAGCCAAATATGGTGAAAATTTTCAATGTTGAAAATCTCTCCCAACTTCTCTTTAAAAAGAGAGGGGGTATTCATTATAAAATTGATTTCATGTGCGAAAATTTAAAGAGATGCTGAACTTTTGTTCAGATAAAGGGAGTTGTGTTAAAATTGTATGATCTATTCAAACAATAAGGCATGCTGATGGCGAGAACTACAAGTGTAACAATTGGCCCACAACTCGATAACTTTGTGAGCAAACTGATTGAATCTGGACGTTATGGTTCAACCAGTGAAGTGATGCGATCTGCACTAAGATTATTGGAGCAGCAAGAAAATCAAACTGCAGCTTTAAAGCAAGCGATTGAAGCAGGTGAGAACAGTGGAGAAAGTACACTTAGCCTAAAAGATATTGCGGCTCAAGTGAAGCAGAAGCATCGTGTATAAGCTATCAAATTTAGCTGTCGACGACTTCACAGCTATTTATGAATACACCTTACTTAATTTTGGTGTAGCTCAAGCTGACCAATACACGCAACATTTGGAAAATACCTTTCATTTGTTAGTGAGTTCACCGCTGATTGGTTATGCATGTGTAGATATTGGCGAGGGAATACGCCGTCACGATCATCATCAACATGCTATTTTTTATAAAAAACAGGATTATGGAATTTTTATTATTCGGATATTGCATCAACAGATGCAACCCATGAAACATTTTTTTGCGTTATAAATACTTTTTTATAAATCCAAGAATTTAAAATGCGCATAAGTAAAATATATTGATATTGAGAGCTTCTTCATTAGAGATAGGCAAGATACTGAATTTTAGGTAAAGTGCCCCAAAAAACAAAAGACTGGATTTCCAGTCTTTTGTGTTATCTAAACTAGATGAATCTTAGAGTTGGCTTTGAATATAGTTTTCAATGCCCACAGTTTCAACCAAATCAAGCTGTGTGGTGGCCCAGTCTAAGTACTCTTCTTCTTTCTCTAGAATTTCCTGAGCCAAATCACGAGTTACATAGTCCAGTTGTTGCTCTGCCAAAACCACCGCTTTTTGAATCGCTTCAATATTTTCTTGGACTTTACGAACATCGCAATTCAAAACTTCAACTGTATGCTGACCGATATACAATTTGCCCAAGTGTTGTAAGTTTGGTAGCCCTTCTAAAAATAAAATACGTTCAATAATTTTGTCAGCATGTTTCATTTGACGAATCGACTCTTTATATTCAGCCGAACCCAGTTGCTCAATGCCCCAATCATTAAACATACGTGAATGTAAAAAATATTGGTTAATTGCAGTCAGGTGATGATACAAAACTTGGTTGAGTTGATTAATCACATCACGATTGCCTTTCATTGCAGCACTCCATCAACAATTTCTGCCTTAAACCGCTTAAGGCAATCTATATTTGTATCTTAAACAAGACTGGGCAAAATGGCGAGTGATTTAGGGGCTATTTATACTTCATAAATGGTTTGCGCTGTCGGCTAAAACTGAGCAGATAAGGCATGAAACGAAGGGAATAGCGAGACTATTGCCAAGTTTCATAACAAAATCTGAGAAAGTTTTAGCCACAGCCTTTCAGGACAAGCATATTTTTTGCTGCTATTACGTTATGTGCCAGTCATTTAGAATGACTAAATTTCCTGTCCCATGCCTTATATCAGCTAAAAAATATGCGTCGTCGCAAACGTAGATGAAGTATAAATAGACCCCAGACCGCAAATGAAAATCGCAATCAAAAACAATTAGCTAGGTGGTGTGAAGAAATGTAAGACAAGAAAAACCCGCTGTAGTCGAAAGCGGGAGAGGAAACACCGAGTAAAAATTATAATACTGAAATGCGGGAGAGCAATAAAACGGCAGCTTTAGGCAGCAACGGCAAGACGAGACGCAATTTGTGCAATTTCATCGCTAATGATGGCGCGAGTTTCAGGCGCACAGCGACCACAACAGGTGCCCAAGTCAAACATATCGCGAATTTCACGATAGCTGTCTGCACCATTGGCAACGGCTTCTTTAATGTCTTGATCTGTAATACCACGGCATAAGCAAACGTACATGAATGCAACCACAATAATTGAAATAAGATAAGAGTTATTATTGATAATTATTATCGTTTGTCAATAAAAATCATTTGAAAAGTCATTTATCGTAATTGGGTTTTTGAATAAAAAAATGCCACCTAATAGGTGGCATCGTTTAGAGGTTTTTAAGTGCTTGAATCATAATCACTTATGAATTGATAATCACCACGCCATCCATTTCAACCAAAGCACCTTTAGGCAAGCTAGCCACACCTAAGGCTGCACGCGCAGGGTATGGTTGTGCAAAGTATTCGCCCATAATTTGGTTGACCAATTGGAAGTGAGATAAATCCGTCAGGAAAATATTCAGCTTGGCAATATCGGCCAAAGAACCACCCGACGCTTCGCAAACGGCTTTTAAGTTATCAAACACGCGGCGAATTTGCGCTTCAATGCCTTCTACCAATTCCATGCTGTATGGGTCTAAACCAATTTGACCTGATAAATAAACAGTATTGCCCACTAAAATGGCTTGAGAGTAAGTACCAATTGCTGCAGGTGCATTTTCAGTATGGATGACTTGGCGAGACATTGATTTCTCCTAAAATAATGTACGAACATCATAGACCATCCAACTGCATTTCAGTAGTCTGATGAGTTTATAATGCAAAATTGGTGAATGTGCGGCACAGTCAAACTATGCAGCCGCATTAAATTAACAAGCTTTGGCTTCTTCTGCGATGCTGATGGGGCGCGCTAAACGGCTAATTCGTGGGAAACCGAAGTGCATACGCAAATCACGAATAATTTTGGCAATTTGCTTACGGTTATTCACCACAATATTCACATAGGTTTTGCCATCGTGGCTGCGTACCATTTCTACTCCCGTTTTGGCCTTACGACATTGATAGATCAAATCGGAGATTTGTTCGTCATTCATATCCATATCAATGCTGAGATAAGCCGTAAAACTCACGTCATCTACATCTTCCGAAGTCCATTGTAGCGGCATGATATTTTCAGGATGTTGATGTTGCTCATGCAGTAAGTTGTTGCAACGCGCACGATGCACAATCAAGCCACGGCGTGACAAATTACCCTGAATCGGATCGCCCAGTACAGGATTGCAACAGTGTGCGTATTTCACGTCAATGCCTTCTGTGCCCTGAATCAGACGGTCAGAATGTTCGCTGCTGTCGTGATCGAGTGCGTAAATGTGATTCGCAACCAACTGTGGCAACAGGTCACCCACCGCAATTTGCTCAAATAAGCGGTCTTTAGAGTCGATATGACGCCATTGCAACACATTTAACCAATCGGCTTCAGTTAAGTCTTGAATCGAGTGATTAAATAATTTCAGTGCTCGGTTAAGTGCTTGTTGACCCACCAAGCGCTGTTCTTCAATATCTTGATCACGCAAAATATTCTGTAAGGCTCGACGGGCTTTTTGGGTATTAATGAAGCTCAACCAATCTGGGTTGGGTGTGGCTAAAACATCGGTGATGATTTCGACCACTTGTCCGCTAATTAGTGGCGTCGAAAGTGGTTTGCTTTCGCCATTAATTTTTGTACCGACTGCATGGTTACCTAAGAACAAACTGGCTGCATAGGCAAAATCAACTGCGGTGGCGCCTTGCGGCAATTCATGTAAATGTCCGTGCGGTGTATAAACATGAATTTTCTCTTGGTGCAGATAATCCAGTAAATCGCTAAATGTAGTTTTAGCGCATTCACCATCAATTAACACGTTCAAGCTTTGCATAGAGGCTTGAATGGCAGAACGGCAGGCTTGCGGTGCATTTTCACCCAAGACCACACCAAAACGTGCGGCTTTACGCATCAATTCAGTTTGAATGGTAAGTGATAAGGTGGTTTGTTCACCTTTTAGACGCATCATGAGCGATTGGTTACCGCCTGGCAGTGGGCGACGGATATGATCTTCATAATGCAAGACTTGAAAGCTGTCACGTAAAATATCAGCCAAACGGTCACAGTCAGCAATGCTTTGTAAAATAATTTCAAAGGCGTGGCTGTGGGTCAGTTCTTGTAGATCAATATCGTTCTTTACAAAGTGGCGCAGTAATTCAATATTGTTATTTTTCTTTTTAATACGACCTGCAATTTGATTGTCTTGTAGCAGGTCGGCAAGGTTTTGTTCCCATTTAGATTGGTATTCGCAGCGTTTTGGCTTAGTGTGTAACAGGGCAGCTTGCACATCGTTATACATATCTAGGTCAAGGTTTTGATAACACAGATGTTCGAGGTTATCGGCCATTTCATTCATGCCGACAATACGCGCCATCGGCACAAACACATCAAAGGTTTCTTGAGCAATACGGGCACGTTTATCTGGTCGCAAGGCATCCAATGTGGTCATGTTGTGATAACGGTCTGCCAGTTTCACAATAATGACACGTGGGTCCTGTAAGGTCGCTTGCAGAATTTTACGGAACGATGCGGCTTTGTTGTATTCCTTGTCACTGGAATGGCTAAGTTTGGTCACACCATCGACTAGTTCAGCAACGGTACGTCCGAATTTTTCTGTAATGTCATCTTTGCTGAAGTCTGTATCTTCAATAACATCATGCAAGAGGGCAGCAATCAGGGTATCGGTATCCAAACGCATGTGTGCCAAAATACAACTCACCGCAATAGGGTGTAATACATACGGTTCACCACTTTTACGGGTAACGCCATCATGCGCATGTTCGGCATAATCGCAAGCCGTAAGCACCTGTTCGACATCACTTACACTTAGGTAAGGTTCGATCATGGCTTGAAGCTGTTGTTTGGCTTGGCTGACCATCGTGCCTGGCATATAACACCCTTTAAAATACAAGTGATAACGAATATACAGTTAGACCTTATAATGAAAAGCATATTGCATGACTTGTCAAATTTTTTCATGCCAAAATATAGGGTCTTTAGACCATTTAAAATAAGATCTTAATCCTTATGTTATAACGGTTTTTGGCCCAAGATTAAAGTTCAGGCAACAAAAAAGCCTAGTAAAAAACTAGGCTTTTTCAGAAAGTTGTTCTTATTGGAAAGAAAAACCATCTAAATTCAAGTTATTTGCTGAAAGTGCGAGGTCAAGACTTGAAGTTTGATAGTCTTGATCACGTTGTTTCAAAATGTCTTTAGACACATGACCCACAGCAATTTCACGTAATGCCACTACAGTTGGCTTGTCATTGTCCCATTCTACAGTTGGTTCAATGCCTTGACGTGCCAATTGACGCGCGCGCTTGCTTGCCACTAGTACAAGCTCAAAGCGGTTGTCTACATGGTCTAAACAATCTTCAACGGTAACGCGTGCCATAAGAATTCTCGTTCGAATAATAAATTTAAACAGACTGTGCAGTATAAGGTGCTTTGTCAATAGACTCAAGTTTTAATCACGCCGTTGGTGGGCTAATTAATTTCTGAATCAACTCTTGATGACGGTTGGCCTGTTGTGCCAAAACCAATCGGTTGGCAATAATGACCGCTTCTAAATCATGCAGTGCCTTATTAAAGTCATCATTAATAATCACATAGTCAAAATTGACATATTGCTGCATATCCTCCACTGCACAGCCTAAACGATGCTCAATCACTTCAACTGCATCTGTGCCACGGTTAGACAAACGCTCACGTAAATCGAATTGGCTTGGTGGGAGAATAAAAATTTGCTTCGATTCAGGAAAAAGATTGCGCACCTGCTGCGCGCCTTGCCAGTCAATTTCCAGTAACACATCGTGACCTTTGGCTAACTGATCTTTCACTGTGGCTTGGGCTGTGCCGTAATAATTGCCAAATACTTCTGCATACTCAATAAAACCGCCTTGTTCTACCAAGTCGATAAAATCTTGTTTTTGCGTGAAGTGATAATGCACACCATCGAGTTCGCCGGGACGTTGACCACGTGTTGTGTGAGAAACTGAAACGTGTAAATTATTCACACGCTCAAGCAGGGCTTTAACGAGGGATGTTTTGCCTGTTCCTGAAGCGGCAGAAACGACAAACAATAGACCCGACATGATATTTTTCCTGATATGATAAAATATCTTCTCTATTTTAGAGTAGACGCCCCTTAAACAAAATAGCCAAGTTGGCTTTTGTTGGCATAAATTTTTAAACATCCCACCTATTTAACTTCAACATAGAGGGTTCTATGGAAATTGTATTGGCGAATCCACGTGGTTTTTGTGCAGGTGTAGACCGAGCAATTGCGATTGTAAATCGTGCCCTTGAGTGTTTTAACCCACCTATATATGTACGTCACGAAGTGGTACACAATAAATTTGTGGTGGACGACTTGCGTCAGCGTGGTGCAATTTTTGTAGATGAACTAGATGAAGTGCCTGATGACAACATTGTGATTTTTAGTGCGCACGGTGTATCTAAAGCAGTACAACAAGAAGCAGAACGTCGTGGTTTAAAAGTGTTTGATGCGACTTGTCCATTGGTGACTAAAGTGCATATTGAAGTCACTAAATATGCACGTGAAGGCACCGAAGCCATTTTGATTGGGCATGAAGGCCACCCAGAAGTTGAAGGCACGATGGGGCAGTACGACAAGAAAAATGGTGGCGAAATTTATTTGGTAGAAGATGAGGATGATGTGGCTGCACTTGCGGTTCAGCATCCAGATAAAGTGGCTTTTGTGACACAAACTACTTTGTCAATTGATGACACTGCTAAAGTCATTGATGCCTTGCGCCAGAAATATCCGCATATTCAAGGGCCACGCAAAGATGATATTTGTTATGCCACCCAAAACCGTCAGGATGCTGTACGTGACTTAGCTAATCAGTGTGATGTGGTGTTGGTGGTGGGTTCGCCAAACTCATCTAACTCTAACCGTTTACGCGAACTTGCAGAGCGTATGGGGAAACAAGCCTACTTGGTGGATAATGCCGATGAATTAAACCAAGCATGGTTTAAAGCAAATACAAAAATTGGAGTGACTGCGGGTGCATCTGCACCTGAAATTTTAATTAAACAGGTGATTCAACGCTTACAGGATTGGGGCGCAACAGCACCTGAAGAGCTAGCTGGACGTGAAGAAAATATTACCTTTAGTTTGCCCAAAGAGTTACGTATTCCTGTAACACAGGCTTAAACTGCGAAGCATATAACACTTTAAAAAACTGATTAAAAATAGGCAGATAACCGTTGAATGACGGTTATCTGCTTTTTTATGCCTTTTATCCTGAAGTGTGAGGTTTTTGTAAAGTTGTTGGTTACTATTTTTAATAGGGCAAAGTCTGTGTCTTGGGGGGAGTATGCGAAAAAAAGAAAACGGGTTCACCTTAATTGAGTTGATGGTGACGATTGCGGTGATGGCGATTATCGCGATGATGGCTGCTCCTGCATTCAGAGACATGATACTCCGACAAAACTTAAATAGTAGTAGCCAAGAGTTAATAGCTGTATTGACTCAAGCAAGAGCAAAAGCTGTGCTTGAGCGCAGAGTAGTAGAAGTGCAACTCAGCACTGTTCGGTTGGATACTCCAGTTGGAAACACTGAAGATGAATTAAATTGGATGCCGAAAGGTAATGCTGTATTAGTTTCAAGCCCTACTTCAATCCAATTTGCAATTAACGGGAGTGTTCAGGGGGCGAATAGCGACACAACTTTTAATATCTGTAATGAGGCAGGCGGATCTATTTCAAGAATTGTGAGTATTTCTAGAATGGGGACGATTCAACAGGTTGCAGAGGGGACTTGCTAATGAAAACAATGAGTCAGCAACGTGGTGTAGGATTGGTTGAAATCTTAGTGGCATTACTTATTCTTGCATTAGGTGTATTAGGTTTTGTGGCACTGCAATATCGAGCTATTGAGGCTTCGTCCGAAAGTACCTATAGAGTACAAGCTGTAAATATTGCAAGAGATTTAGCTGAAAGAGTTAGAGTGAATCGTGGGGGAGTGGGGGAGTATGTTTGTGAGTTTAGAAATGCAGATACATCTATTACCTGTCCTGCAGGGCAAGCAATTGCTACACAAGCCACTTTAAGAGCTTTTGCAAGGAACTGTATTGAAGAAAATTGTAATTCTACAGAAATGGCTGATTTTGATGTTGCGCAAGTCGCTGTGAAAGCAGAAACGATAGGTATGACAGTCAACATGTTACCTTGTCAGGGTAATGTTAATGAGCGTCAGTGTATTTATGTGGCGTGGAATGATACAAGTGCAACCAATGGGGATGGTGCTGACGATTGTACAAATGGCGCTGCCTATAATGCTAATTCTACTTGCCTAATTATGGAGGTGTATTGAGATGATCAAGCAGAAGGGTTTTACCCTGATTGAGCTCATGATTGCACTTGCTTTAGGTTTGGTGATCACTGCATCTGCAATTTTATTATTTTTCACAGGACAAAAGGGCTATTTTTTGCAGCGAGGTATGGCTGATGTGCAAGATAATGCCAACTTTGGTCTAAATCAAATCACAAAAGATATTCGTTTAGCAAATTTAAATGTAGATCAAGCTGTAATTAATGACCGTACTTCCTATGGTGGCGTGGTTTTAACCTCTTCTATAAATGCTGATAAAGACAATTCAACTCCAGCAATTCCGCTGAGCAATTTATTTAGAACAATTACTGGTAACTCGGCAAATGAAAATTTACTTTCTAGAAGTGCTTTGCATGATTCAAATGTAGAGTGTGCTTTAGATTCTGAAGGGTGTGATCTTGGTGATGACTTAATGAGTGATCAATTAGTGATCCAATATAGACCTCAATATATAGAAGTAGATGGTGAATGGTTTGGTGGTTTTGATTGTGAGGGAAACCCTATTCAGTTTGCTATAACTTTACCTAAAAGAATTATTGTACAGCGTTATTTTTTGCGGACAGACACGAATGCTTCTGCTGATGAGCCGAACCAAACTTTGGCGTTAGCTTGTGATGCTGGTTGGTATGCTGAGCCACATGTGAATGCGAGTGGCACACGAGTAAACCCAACAGCTGTAACGGGTTTTGGTGGAGATGGTGAAATTATTATGAAGCGAGTGGATCATTTTCGAGTATTGCTAGGAATAGAAAACAATAGTCGTTATCAATATATTCCAGTAGATAAGTATATGGCACTCGCTGCACCTAAGCCACGTATTCTATCGTTGCAGATAGGCGCATTAGTGCGTTCTGCACAAACGGTTGGGCGTGATAACTTAATTAGAGATGACCAGCAATTTAGAGTGTTAGACCAAACAGTTTCGGTCACAGTGCCTACAAATACTAATGCAAGATATGTTCGTCAGGTTGTTTCTCAGACCGTTGCATTGCGCAACACTTTTGGAGGGCGTGGGCAATGAAGCATAGACAGCAGGGCTCTACCCTAATTATTGTTCTGATTTTTTTGGTGGCAATTACCATTATTGGAACTTTAGCGATTCGTCAAAGTATGGTTGGGTTGAATATTGCAACCAATAGTCAGGTGCAACAATTACTTGTACAAAACTCAGATGCGGCTTTTTTTAATGTAGAAGAAGAACGTAACTTACTTCGTAGTCTAGCTTCTAATGGTATGTTCGGATTTATAGATACGCCTAATAGAAAGGATATGGAAATGGTGTTTTGTTTTAGAGGAACAAATACTGATTTCTTTAACTTAAATCAGGCAAGTTTAATGCAGTGGCGTGAAGGCGATACGAAGCCAACCAACAATATGATGGGGACAAATGGTTATTGTGATGTTGAAAAAGCAGGTAATTTTTTTACCAGTGGTCGTAGAGTAACAATGACTCAGGTTGCGGTTAAATTTCCGAGTAGTATGCCTGACACAGATCCTTTTTTTGGTGCACTTTATAACACTGATGAGGAAGTGTTAAAGCGTCTGGAGGCAGTGAAAGTTGTAAAAGTTTTTGCTGTGTCTATTACGCCTGGCATTAGCAATGTAGATCGCACTAGCATTAACGTGTGCTTACAACAGCGTATGAATGAAGTCACGATTCCAGATGGTACAACAGTGGATGAAAATGTACCCGAAAGACAAAGTGTAACTGAGTGTTTAGACGAGTTAAATATTCCTTTTGCATCACATGTCAATGAGTATGTTATTGCTCAAGACTTTAGTTAATATTGGAGTAAGAAAATGAATAAAATGAAGAAAAATGCTTTGCACAAAGCTTATATTCGGACTTTACTTGCCACCAGTATTAGCGCCGTGGTGACGGGTACAACTTTAAGTGGTATTGCGCAAGCAAGTGATATTGATATTTATCAGACTGCAAAGTCTGGGGATATTACCCTAATGTTTATGCTGGATATTTCTGGGAGTATGACATCTCAGCATGGTTCCAATACATTTGCTAGACCTGCCTGTGAGTTGGCAACAAATCAGAGTATGACACCAAATTCAGCTATGCAAACGCCTATTGAAGGTGGCCCAACATATCGACGCCAATGGTGTGAGCGAGGTGGAAGGCGGTATGATGACCGAATTACACGTGTAAAGGATGGGATGATGGATTTACTTTTTGGTAATCCAGCGAAAGGTATTTCCAGAATTTCAGATGATAAAATTATTGGTTTATCTACTTTAGGCGCTAATAATGGTCGTCGCATTGGAACCCATGGAGCCGAAAATTATACAAATGGTGCCATAGTAGTACCAGCTAGACGCTTAGATGATAATGTTGGCGGGAAAACGCAACGACAAATTCTAATAGATACTATTGTGGGATTGGAGGCAAATTCAGCAACGCCTACTGCACGTTCGTATGCAGAAACTGTTGCATATATGATGGGGAGTAATACGGCAGGCCGAACAGGAAATGGTTGGCAATACTCCAATGCTAGTACAAAAACTGGCGTAACAACAGACACTAATGGCACATATAATCCGCCAGCATCTTTGGCACAAACAGTACAAGCGAGACAATGTAGTGGACAAGGAATATATGTTTTAACTGATGGTGAGCCGACTATTTATAATAATACACAAGGGTTAATTAGAAGAGCTTTAGATAATTCTGATTTTTCATGTAGTGGAGACTGGGAATGTATTCGCAAATTAAGCCTCGACCTATTAGACCCTACAAAAAATGCTCAAGGTTTAAAGTTTAAAACTGCAGTGGTTGGCTTTGGGGGCGACTTTAACGACGTGACCTCTTATGATAAAAATAAGACTCAAGCAGAAAATTTAGAGGCATTGGGCACTATAGATAGTGATGTGAAACGTGCTGCTCAATGGGGGATTTTGGGAGAAGGTGGTTGGTATTCAGGTAATGAGTCACAAGATGTCGTAAATAGCGTAAATGATTTTATTAGCAGCTTAAGTACAGAAATCCCTTCGGTTACCACAGGTTCACCTACAATTCCTGCCGATGCTCTGAATCCATCTGTATTGCAAAACAATGCTTATTTTCCACAATTTCAACCTACACCAGAAAAACCAACTCAATCATGGTTGGGGAATTTGAAAAAATACTTGGTACATAGCTCAGGGAAATTGGTGGGTAAAGGTGGAGCAAGTATTTTTGATGATCGTGGAGCGATTAAAAAAGATGTAAGTGATTATTGGACTTCAGATGTTACGACCTCAGGAGGGGTGTTGGAACAGCTTAAATTACGCAGTAATACGACAGCACCAGAAATAGCTTCTCGCAAATTACTTACAAACCGTACTTTTAATACAGCAACTTCTGCGTTTGAAAGCGGTACGAATCTACAACGTGTCAATTTGGATTATTTAACTCAAGATGACACAAAAAATGATCCATATAGAGGATATTTAATGTCTCTCTTAGGATATAAGCTGTCTGAAAGTCAACTCAATAATCCAAGCACGATAAGTAATTTGGGTGCCGTGGAAGAGCTTCGACAATTAGGTGCTGTAATGCACTCATCTCCTGTTTTATTAACAACAGAGGGTGAGATTAAGTTTATAGATAACAAACTTGATACTACTCAGCGTGAAGACTTTGTCTTATTTGGTACAACGCAAGGTTTATTACATGTTGTAGATGCAAAAACAGGTGATGAAAAATTTGCTTTTGTACCAAATGAAATGCTTGAGAGTCAAAAAGAAGCTTTTTCATTGCCAGAGTTATCTAATGGTGGTTTGAGCAAACTTTATTATGGAGTTGATGGCCCTTGGACGGCTTATACTGAATATGCTGTCAATTCAACAGGTAAATTGGTTGTTGGGAAAGGCGCATATAGCCAAGAAGGTAAATTAAATGTATATGGCGGCTTACGTATGGGTGGGCGTAGCTATTATGCACTCGATTTGCAAGATATGAATAATCCTAAACTCAAGTTTCATATTAATCCTGATGCAGAAACCTCTGGTCCTTTGAGTTATATGGGGCAAAGTTGGTCTAAACCACGTTTGGCATGGGTAAATTGGAAAGGAAAACGAACACAAGTGATGTTCGTTGGTGGAGGCTATGATGCTGGCGGGGTGGATGGTAATGCTAAAGATGCCGCTGGTCTGAAAGGCATCTATGCTGGTTATGAAAATGATGAATATGTGCAAAACAATAAACGTGGTGCTGGTGTTTATATGTTTGATGCCGACGATGGTGAACTCTTGTGGTGGGCGAGTGCTAATGCAGAATCTAGTAGCAGTGCTTTAACGGATTCAGGTGTCATAAAAACACATCATGAAGATTTAAAATATAGTGTAGTCAGTGAAATTAGAACGGTCGACCGTGACAGTGATGGTTTGACAGATCATTTATATTTTGGTGATTTGGGTGGGCAGGTATTTCGTATTGATTTGGACAATAAAGCGAAGACTTTAGGCGTTTTTGCAAAAAGTCCTGTGCGTTTGTTGGATTTAACAGTCACAGGAGGGAAGAAAACACGTTTTTATGATATGCCTGCTTTTTCCTTATATAAGTCAAAGACTGGGGATACTTTTGCAGTGGTATCCATAGGTAGTGGTAATAGAAGCTCACCTTTAGCTGAATATACCAATGGCACAGGCTATAACCAAGACGCAATATTTAATATTTATGATAAAGATGTTGCTAATCGAGATCTATATAAGACAGGTTATAGCCATACCACGCAAAATATACGCAAAAATAACTTGGGTTTAATTACTGAAAGTGATCGTAAAAATAATTCGACTTTAAAAGCACCATATACGAGTAGCAACGGTTGGTATTATCCATTCCAATCTTTTAAAGTACAAAGTGAAAAAGTATATGGTACGCCAGTGGCGATGAAGTCGGTGTTGCATGTTTCTACTTTTGATGGATCTAAGCCAGGTATTTCGGGCGACTGTGGGGCAGGTGTGAAAGGAGAAAGTTTTGTAACTCGTTTTTGCTTACCTTACGGGCAATGTGAACCAAGTAAATTTGGCAATGATTGGTTTAGTAAAGATAATCAGGGCCCTGGTATTCATACTATTGCAGTAATTGGTGGTGGTACTGGTGGTGGTGGCACTGGTGGCGGTACTGGTGGTGGTACTGGTGGTGGTACTGGTGGTGGAAGTGAGAAAAATTATTGCTTGAATGCAGATTCAGTCAGAGTTTATAACCAGTCTGGAGGTAATGAAGGGGAGCCAACTCAAGTTTGTTTGATTCCTCAACGCTGGTATGAAAAAGTTAGTTCGATTAGGTAGGGCAGATATATGAATAATGCATTATCTATTCAGAAAGGTTTTACCTTAATTGAGCTGATGGTTGTGGTGGTGATTGTTGCAATTATTGCAGCAATCGCTATTCCAAGCTATCAGGAATATGTGCGTAGAGCAAATGCTGCACAAGCACAGCAAGAGGTGCAGCGCTTAGCAAGTGAACTTGAACGTTGGAAATCACGTAATTTTAATTATTTAGGCTTTAATCTTACTCCTAATGCTGTTCAAAACTACACTTTTGTGGTTCGAGATGGTGCTGCGGGAAATCCAGCTCTTACAGCAACAGCAGCAAGCGGGACGAGTTGGGTGATACGTGCTGAGCACAATGATGGTCGAAACTTTAGCTTCTTAATGAGTAGCAATGGAATTCGTTGTAAAAATAAAACCAGCAGCAATGTGACGTTTACAGAATGTGGGACAGATACAACAGGGAGTGAGGCATGGTAAAAAAACACTTCTCTGGATTTACGTTGATTGAACTTATGATTGTGGTGGCAATCGTTGCTATTTTGGCAGCAATAGCTTATCCCTCTTATCAGGAATATGTACGTAAAACAAAACGTGTTGAAGCTCAAGCAGAGCTTATGGAGCTTGCTAGTAAATTACAGCGCTACAAAGTTGCCAATTTTACGTTTATACAAGCTGATGGAAATCCAATTACATTGGCAAATATTGGAGAAACAGTTCCATTAACAATTCCACGCCAAGGACAAGCACTTTATACAGTTACTCTAACTGGAGTAACTGCAAACACGTGGACTTTAAATGCAATCCCTATCTCCGGAACTTCTCAACAAACAGACGGTCATAACCGACTCAACCACCGTGGTGAAAAATGTTGGACTAAGGGGGGTACTTGCACACCATCTGCAACTTCCAACTGGGACGGCAAATAAATAAATTCAAATCTGCGGATAAATACGTTTTGATCTTTCATTCAGGGCAAATTTCACGTAAAATACTGCCCTCTATGAAAGGGGTTTGAAATGTATCGATGGTCGATGCAGGGATAATCCGTAAAAACTATAAGGTTGTATCATGGTAGTTATTCGTCTTACTCGTGGTGGTGCTAAAAAGCGTCCATTCTATCAAATCGTTGTAACTGACAGCCGCAATGCGCGTGACGGTCGTTTCATCGAACGTATCGGTTTCTTTAACCCAACAGCTCAAGGTAAAGCAGAAAAACTTCGCTTAGATGCTGACCGTTTTGCTCACTGGGTTGCACAAGGTGCTCAACCTTCTGAACGTGTTGCTTCTTTAGCTGCTCAAGCGAAGAAAGCTGCAGCTGCTGCATAATTAGATTAATTAAGTAGTAGGTAGCCCATGACACCAACACAGAATGTGCCCGAAGATCGTATTCAGATTGGACAGCTACGTTCAGCTTATGGATTAAATGGGTGGCTCTGGGTCTATTCCAATACAGAACCTATGAGCAATATATTTGACTACCTGCCTTGGTACATCGAAACCAAAGCAGGTTGGCAAGTCGCAGATGTAAAACGTTGGAAACCACATGGCAAAGGCTTGGTGGTCAGCTTAAAAGGTGTGAGTGATCGCACTGGAGCAGATGAACTGGTCGGCGCAAATATCTGGATTTCAAAATCGCAACTGCCTCAACCAGGCGTGGACGAGTATTACTGGTCAGATTTAAAAGGCTTAACCGTGTTAGGTCTGGATGATGACGAACAGGAAATTAATCTCGGTCAAATCCATGAACTGTTTGAAACAGGTGCTAACGATGTGATGGTGGTTCGCGCAACTGCTGCCAGTGTCGATAGTGAAGAGCGCATGATTCCATGGCATAAAGATGTGGTGCAACGTGTTGATCTCGAAGCGGGTCGTATCTACGTGAATTGGGGCGTAGATTATTAATCCTTTCAGGATTCACATAGCAGGAAAATAGAGGAGTCTGCGGTGTTTTTTGCAGTCATTACGCTTTTTCCTGAAATGTTTGAAGCGATTACAGCTTACGGTATTAGCGGACGCGCAGCAAAACGCGATTTAATGCAAATTACTTGTATTAATCCACGTGATTTTGCACAGGGCAACTACAAACGGGTGGATGAACGTCCATTTGGTGGTGGTCCAGGTATGGTGATGATGGCGGAGCCGTTGGCGCAAGCAATCCAACATGCCAAAAACCTTGCACAGCAAGCGGGGGCAGTTCATGTGCCAGTGGTGTATATGTCACCACAAGGCAAAACCCTAAATGAAACTGCAGTACAGCAATTCGTTGAATATGATGGATTGATTGTATTGTGTGGTCGTTATGAGGGTGTCGATGAGCGTCTAATTCAGCATTATGTCGATCAGGAATGGTCGATTGGTGATTACGTTTTATCGGGCGGTGAACTGCCAGCGATGGTGTTGTTAGACAGTATTATCCGGAGACTTCCGGGTGCGATGTCTGATGAACAATCACATGTGCAGGACTCTTTTGTGGATGGTCTTTTAGATTGCCCGCAATATACCAAGCCAGACCATTTTGAAGGGTTGGACGTGCCTGAAGTATTAAAATCGGGTCATCATGCCAATATTGAAAAATGGCGGTTTTTGCAGCGCTATCAACGTACACTTGAACGTCGACCTGAGTTGATTGAAAAAGTTGAGTTGAGTAAGCAGCAGAAAAAATGGCTAAAAGATTCGCAAGGGTAGACCAAATAATTGGTTTATCTAAGCACAATGGCTACAGGCAGTTGGTTTGTAGTCTTAAATAGGCTCTTTATGCATTGAAGCGGTCAGGCATAAAGGGAAAGTCAATCGGGTTTATGCGCTTTAGCCTCTATACCCAGTGGAAATCAGACCTCTTCTGACCCACACATACTGGAGATACCCCATGAGTGGTAAGCATCCTTTAGTACAAGCTGTTGAAAATGCACAGCTTAAGCAAGACATCCCAGCTTTTGCACCAGGCGATACAGTTATCGTTCAAGTAAAAGTAAAAGAAGGTGATCGTGAGCGTCTTCAAGCATTTGAAGGTGTGGTAATTGCGAAGAAAAACCGTGGTTTGAACTCTGCGTTCACAGTACGTAAAATTTCTAGCGGTGTTGGTGTTGAGCGTGTTTTCCAAACTCACTCTCCAATCGTTGCTAAAATCGAAGTGAAACGTCGTGGTGACGTTCGTCGTGCTAAACTTTACTACCTACGCGAATTGTCTGGTAAAGCTGCACGTATTCGTGAGAAATTACCAGCACGTAAACAAGGTTAATTTTAACTTTGCTTTACAGCTAAAAAATGCGCCGTCTAGGCGCATTTTTTATGTCTGAAATTTGAGTTTATAAGCCTTTTAATTTTAAGCGGTTGGCATGTTGGCGGTAGATGGCAACAGGGTCGGGTGCAAAGATTCCTTTGATGCCGAACAATAAATTAATTTCATCTAGGTGATTCCAAGCAAAATCATCACGAATGGTTTTGCCAAATTTGGCACTGCATACAGATACAATTCCATCATTTTTACCTGCTTTATGGGCGGAGAGTAAATCAAGGGCTTGCATCGCTGCATCACTCGGGTCTAATGGATTGGTAACGGCTTTATTGCCTGTCATTGAATACAAATACATGCCTTGTTCATAGACTTTGCCCTCACCACATGCAGTTAAAGGTAAACCTACACGAAAGCGTTGGTTAAATTCGGCTGTACCTTCAATGGAGGTGCTTTGCCCTGCAGCAAGTGCATCATGTGGAAAGGAATCGCCATCTAAACCTTGTGCCCACAAAATAACTTTACCAAAGCTGCTGATGAGTAGATTGAGGAGTTCAGACGTACCTGTGCTGTTGGCAACTTGAAGCACATCGGAAGCTACGACAGTCCCTTGATTGGCACCGCCCATAGTCATGACTGATGCAACGTGTTGTGGCATTACGCCTGCAGCATAGCGAACCGCATGTGCCCCATGGCTATGCCCAATTAGATTAAGCTTGTTTGCACCTGTAATAGCCATAACTTCTTGGAGTTGCTGAACATATTGTTCACCGCGAACTTCGCTAGAATTAAAGGGTGACATGCGTGCCGCCCAAGGTTGTGCGCCATGCCGTGCCAGATCGGGCAAAATTTGATACCAGTAATCCATACCCAGTGCATCGCTGCCAAGTCGATTAAAACCGACCATACCGTGTGCAAACACAATTGGATATTTGGTTTTGGCATAACTGGAAAGTACGAAAGCTGCATCTACTTTTTGTAAGTTAGATGCATGGCTAAAGTTGCTGCTGAGTAATAAACAACCCGCAACAGTAAGAAGGTGTGTTATTTTCATAGGTTTTTTTATTCTTGGATGAGTTGTTGGTGTGTTGTTGAGGTGGAGATATAAAAAAATCCCTGCTAGAGCATTTGGCAATAGCAGGGATTTGAGGTGATTTTTATAAACCTTGTAGTTTTAAGCGGTTGGCATGCTGACGATAGACATCAACTGGGTCTGGAGCAAAAATGCTTTTTAAACCTAACAGTTGATTGACTTCATCTAAGTGATTCCAATGGTAATTGTCGCGAACAGTTTGACCAAATTTAGCACTACAGCGTGAAACCAGACCATCGTTATCGCGACCATTATCAATGAGTAAACTGGTGGCTAACATGGCTGAATCTGGGTCAAGTACATTAGTGACTGCACTGGTACCTGTAAATGAATAGAAATGGATGCCTTTTTCTTGATAAGCGCCCTCGCCACAACTGGTGGTTGGCATACCCATTGGGAATTTTTTGTTGAATTCTGCTGAGCCAGCTAAAGTTAAGCTGTTTGCACCTGCCAATGAGTCATGTGGATAGCTGTTTGGGTCTAAACCTTGTGCCCAAGTAATGGTTTTGGAAACTAAATTGACCATATCAATTAATGGCTGTTCAAGTGGTGTGCCCTGTACTTTTAAAATAAAGTCAGCCACTGGTGAACCTTTGTTTGGTGCACCTACCGCAGTGAGTGAAGCTACTTTAGAGGGCATTACACCTGCTACATAACGAATTGTTGGTCCGCCATGTGAGTGACCAATTAAATTCACTTTGCTTGCACCCGTAATTGCCAGAATTTCATCCACTTGTTGAGCCAGTTGCTCACCACGAATTTCTGATGAGTTAAACGGAGATACTCGGGTTGCCCAAGTGTTCGCACCATTACGTGCTAAATTCGGTAAAATTTGATACCAGTAGTCGACACCAAGTTGGTCGTTACCAATCGTTGTAAATCCAGCCATGCCGTGAGTAAACACAATTGGATATTTGGTTTTGGCATAATTAGAGTAAACAAAGTTGGATTTCACTTGGTCTGCATTTGATGCATGCGCAGTGGTGAATGTGCTTGCTGCAATTAAGCCTGCAATGAATAGTCCATATTTCATATAACATCCTCTATTTTTATTGTGCTTTCCTAGCATGACAACATCTATTGTCAACTTTTATTATTCAGGAAACTTACCATAAAGCAAGCCCTGAATGATAAATGGTGTTCAAAAAAGCGTTGTGGTGGTACAACTTTTTGGGATATTCAAGTGATACCCGTGACAACACGTTTAATGGGTAAAATCAAACCTGAGGTAGATAAACAACTTATAAACCTTGAAGTTTCAAACGGTTGGCATGTTGTCTGAATAAAGTTACAGGGTCTGGTGAAAATAGCCCAGTTAAGCCAAACATCATATTGGCTAGGTCAGTATGGTTCAGTCGGTAGTTGTCTCGAATCACATGGCCAATATGGGTACTACAACGCGCGACCATTCCGTCATTATCTTTGTGGCCATAAGACAACGGCCCTAATTGCATTAAAATACTATCAATGTCCAGTAAATTGGTGGTTTGTGAAACACCTGTCCAAGAATAGTAATGAATCCCACGATCCACTTTGGCACCGCTGGTATTACAGTTGGCAGCAAGCGCTGTGGTTGGGAAACGTCTGTTAAAATCGGCAGAGGCCGTTTCAGTGAGTGATGCCATTGAAGCATCAAAATCAATAGGCATGTCGGGTTGAGCTTGTGCCCAGCTAATCAGTGGTGCGACCATATAATCGCCCAAAATATTAAAAGCGGTACGTGATAAACGATTGTTCTGAATATCATCGGCAACTTTTGAACCGCGGAATGTACCTGCTACACCTGTAATTGAGGCAACATATTCAGGTTTGGTAGCAGCCACATAACGCACCGTTGGACCGCCATGCGAGTGACCAATTAAATTGACTTTGGCCTTGCCTGTAATGGCCATGACTTCTTCGACTTGGGCAATTAACTGTTCACCGCGAAATTCTGTACGATGTGCAGGCGAGAGCTGTGCTGCAAAAACGGTAGAGCCATTGCGTGCCAGATCAGGCAAAATTTGATACCAGTAATCCATGTTGAAGGTTTCATTGCCAATGCGTGACCAGCCTAGCCAGCCATGCACCATTAACAATGGATATTTGGTTTTGGCATAGTCTGATTTGACTCGTTCCTGAACAGCTAAAACGCTTGGCGCTGCTTGGGCTGTGCTTGTCATTCCGTATAGACAGCCGATTGCTGCCAGTGAAAGGGCACGTGTGTAATTGATCATGGTCATAACAATCCTGTGTTCTTTATTTTTATGGTGAAAAATTGTGATCTAAGCGCCTCCCTTACAGCTTAGTGTTTGTTGCCTGTTGGTAGTCATCTGCGACTATTTTTTGTACGATTCGATATTTTTCCATGTGCCATACATAAAAAACATATCATTTGAGGACAGTTCTAGGCTGTGAATGAACAGATTTGTAAAATTAATTTAATATACAAATGTCTTTAAATATTAAGTATATGCGTAACTTAATATCTTGCTTTAAATGTGTGAAAGGGTGCACTGAAACAATAAAAAATAGGGCAGTGATTTGCCCTATTTCTTTGCAGTTGAATACAGCAGATTGTTTAATCTGCAAAAGGCAGTTTACCGCCCTGATCATGCACTTGTTCAAAAGTGTCTAAACGTAATTGTTCTTGAGGATTGCTAAAATGCTGGGTGCGCAATTGTTGTACCGCTTGTTGTTTGGCATTTTGGCTCATACCGCTTTTCATGATCTGATCACGCTCAGTCAAATAGCCTTGTACCCGAGATTTCCACTGACTACGTTGTCCATCTAACTGTTCTAAACGCTGGGTAGCTTCTGGGCCTACCAAGTTTAGACGCATGTCACGAATTTCTGCGGCAGAACCGCCACGTGCTTTAATTGCTGCGGTTAAACTGCGCAAATCCTGTAAAGTATTTAACTGTTCTAAATTCTCCTGCCAATCTTGCGGGAGTTGTTTAAATAATTCTTGTAATTTCTGCGCTTTTTCAGCTTCGGACAATTTTTTATCATCCATCACCGCCATACGTTTTAAGGTGTATTCGTGGTAGATATCTTCCGTACCAAATAAACCTTCAATTTCATAATCTGAAAAATACTGTTTACGCAGGTTTTGCATATTGCTAAAAATGCTGCGGTAATATTGCGGATCTTCCTGACTCAAGTTCGGTGCTTGCAGTTGCCCCAACGCATTTCTGTAGTCTAAATAACGCTGCCATAAATCTAAAATTTGCGATAAAGCAGGCTCTTTATGGCTTTGCGTAATATAGGCTTTAAAATCTGTACTGATTGCTTCAAGGCTCTTTTCGCCATATTGGGTAATAAAATATTCAAAACAATTGCGGGTTTGTTCATTAACGATCAGGCGGTTGCTTGAATCTAGTCGGAGCTGACAATTGATTTCGGTATCTTGCTGGCTTGGACTTAAAAATGACGCAGCAGCGTTATTGTGCATGGCCTGCTGCATGCGTATCTGTTTAGCACTTTGTGTATCTGCAGTCTGTTCATGAGAAGTAGATTCAGATGTGCTTGACTGCGGCATCAGCCAATACACCAAAGCGGCGATGGCTAGAATCACAACAGCTAAAACAATCCATATTTTATTTTTCTGCATTCCGATGCACCTGTTTCATCCGTTTTATTTTTTTAATCGGGTTTCAATATGCCATAAAAGTTGGTAGCTGTTCTAGAAAAGTTGTCATTTATCTCGGCAGATTGTTACCATGACACAGTTTTGCTTTGACTTACTTTTTGCTATGAAATCATCTGCGGCTAAAATTCAGCGTCGTGCCATTAGTGGTGTGTTTTTATTAAATAAACCTTTGGGGATTAGTTCCAATGCGGCTTTGCAAAAAGTACGCTGGTTGTATCGGGCGCAAAAAGCAGGGCATACGGGGGCATTAGACCCATTGGCTTCAGGTTTGTTGCCTATTTGTTTAGGTGAGGCCACCAAGTTTTCACATTATTTACTCGATTCTGTAAAACGCTATCAGACCACCATTCAATTCGGGCATAGCACCACGACAGGTGATGTAGAAGGTGAAGTCTTGTTACAGCAAGTTGTGCCAGCATTGAGCCAAGAAAAAATTGAACAGGTTTTGACGCAGTTTCAGGGCGATATTATGCAAGTTCCGCCCATGTATTCTGCCTTAAAAAAAGAAGGTCGTCCGTTATATGAGTTAGCTCGTCAAGGCATAGAAATTGAACGTGAAGCGCGCCCAGTTACCATTTATGCGATTGAGTTACTGTCCTTTACCGAAAACAGTATCACGCTGGATGTTACCTGTTCCAAAGGCACGTATATCCGTGTGTTGGGTGAAGATATTGCCAAAGCTTTAGGTACTTATGGACACCTGACTTATTTGCATCGGATTAAAACGGGGCATTTTGACCTGATTCCAAGCTATAGCATTGAATATTTGGAAAGTTTAAGCGAAGCGGAACGTGAAGCCTTATTGCTGCCTGCTTATGCGCCTGTACAGCATTTTCCACAGGTTCAGGTGCCTGAAGGTCGGGCTGAATATTTTAGCCGAGGCATGGAAAGTAATATCGAGCATCCTGCTGTTGCACAAGTATTGGTGTTTGATGGTGAGCGTTGTTTAGGCTTGGCAGAAATTACCGACAAAAAACGCTTGGTGCCTAAACGAGTGTTAAATCTTTAAAATGCAGTGAGATAGCTTATTTAAACTTGTGCTATGAAGACGTAAAGTTTCTCATACAAATCTTTGCAGGATTTCAGCTTCATGCCCTATACAGTAATTAGAGCTAAAAACTGAAATTAAAAACCGACAATAAAACCGAGCGTTGCGTTAGCCAGTGACATTTGCTTGCCAGCCAGCATCGGTTTAAAACAAGAGGTCTGCATATGAATATTTTTGAAGCTTTGCGCCAGAGTCACGAGATTCAACGAGATTTAGCCACCCGACTCATTCAAACTTCGGGTGATAGTCCTGAGCGCAGAGCTTATTTTGAACAACTCAAAAACGAATTGTTTGCCCATGCCGTGGCAGAAGACCGTTATTTTTATATCCCTTTGATGATGATGGATGCAGGGTTGAATATTACCCGCCATGCCTTGTCTGAACATCATGAAATTGATGAGTTGCTGGAACAGTTGACCGAAACTGAAATGAGCAATACAGGCTGGTTGGCTGTGGCCAAACAATTGTCAGAAAAAGTCCATCACCATTTAAAAGAAGAAGAACACGGTTTTTTCCAACAGGCAGGCAAAATTTTATCTGAATCGCAAAAACAAAGTTTGGCCAAACAATACTTGGCAGAGTATGAAAAATATAAACAAATGTCTAAAGACAGTTTAGTTTAAGTTTTCATTCAAAATGCCATTTAAGCACTGTGTGGCTGTTTGGATTTTTTCACGGCTCTAAAGGTCACACCAACCGAAGCCAGCATAATGCAGCACAAAGCCAGCCATTGCAGGCTGGTGATTTTCTCACCCAATAAAACCAAGCCTGTCAGTGCGGCTAAAGCGGGCGATAAACTGGACAGTGTGCCATAGCTCATTTTGCTGAGTTGTTTCAGTGCTTGTAAATCTAAAGCATAAGGAATGGCAGTAGCGAGCACTGCAATAGCAAGTGCTTTGCCCCAATATTGAGTTTCAAACAGCGCAGGTGCATTGTTATATAATCCAAATGGAATCAGGGCCAAAGCCGAAATACTGATGGCGATGGTCAGCGCATGCATGCCAATATTTTGCTGTACCACTTTCTGGCCGAAGTAAATATAAAAGGCCCAGCATAGACCTGCACCCAAAGCGAAGGCTGCGCCCAAGATGCTAAAATTATCGCCGTGAGCTTGTCCCCATGGCACCATGAAAATAATGCCTAAAATGGCCAAGAACACCCAGATATAATCTTTACGGTTTTGAATGGACAATAATGCCAAACCCAAAGGCCCGACAAATTCTAAACCCACCGCAATACCTTGCGGTAATTTGCCCAAAGACAGATAAAACAAAATATTCATGCAGCCCAAGGCTGCGCTATAGCACAATAAATCACGCCATTTTAAATACGACAGCCGCGAAAGAATTTGCCATGAGCGAAACATGATTGCCACAATCACGCTGGCAAAGCACAGCCGTAAAATTGTCACACTAAGCGGGTCGAGTACCTGAAACAATTGTTTGGCAAATGAGGCACTGATTTGATAGGAGATCATGGACAGAACCATGAACAACACCGCAGTGAGTTGGGCGTTTGGCATGAGGCAGGAAAATACTCTAAAGCGTCAGAATAGGAATACGGGGGAGATTATACCAAGTTTAAAATATTAGTGGGTTGTAGCACGATGCTGTGCAGATGCAGCAGACATAAAAAACCACAGTACGCAGACTGTGGTTTTTTGTAGCATGCGCTGCTGGTATTAGAACAATACACGTACGCGAATTGTGCCTTCAACTTCATGCAAGGTATCAAGCGCTTCTTTAGATGCCGTTGCATCAACGTCCATTACCAAGTAACCGACATCACCTTTGGTCATAAGTGACTGACCAGAGATGTTGATGCCGTGTTCAGCAAACAGGTTGTTAATTTTAGACAATACACCTGGAATATTTTGGTGAATGTGTAATAAACGGTGTTTGCCTTCGGTTAATGGCAGTGCAATTTCTGGGAAGTTCACTGCAGATAAAGTCATACCTTTATCTGAATATGCAACGAATTTCTCTGCAACTTCTAAACCAATGTTCGCTTGTGCTTCCATCGTCGAACCACCCACGTGCGGTGTTAAAATCACGTTTGGTAGGTTGCGTAGTGGAGAAACAAACTCTTCACCATTGGCTTTTGGTTCTTTCGGGAACACGTCAACTGCAGCACCTGCAATATGACCAGACTTGATCGCATCAGCCAAGTCTTCAATAACGACACAGGTACCACGTGCTGCGTTAATGAAAATAGAGCCTTCTTTCATTTGTGCAAATTGTTCTTTTGCCATGAAATTACGGGTAGATGGCACATCTGGAACGTGTAAAGAAACCACGTCTGCATTTGCCAATAATTCGCCCATTGAGCCAACTTGACGTGCATTACCTAAAGGTAATTTGGTCACTGCATCATAATAAATCACGTGCATACCCATGCTTTCAGCTAAAACTGAAAGTTGAGAACCAATTGAACCGTAACCCACGATACCTAAAGTTTTGCCACGTGTTTCAAATGAACCTACTGCAGACTTATTCCAGCCACCAGCATGTGTGTCGGTTGATTTTTCAGGTACGCGACGTAGCAATAAAATTGCTTCAGCCAGTACCAATTCTGCAACCGAACGGGTATTTGAATATGGGGCATTGAATACTGGAATACCACGTTCCATTGCTGCAGTTAAGTTCACTTGGTTGGTACCAATACAGAAACAACCTACAGCAATTAGCTTGTTCGCAGCTTCAAAAACTTCTTCAGTCAGCTGTGTGCGTGAACGAATACCAATGAAATGCGCATCTTTAATCGCTTCTTTTAACGCATCGCCCTCAAGCGCCGTTTTACGATAATCGATGTTGGTATAACCCGCTGCATTTAACACGTCGATAGCGTTCTGGTGTACGCCTTCTAACAACAAGAAACGAATTTTATCTTTAGGTAGTGAAAGATGTTGGCTCATTACGGCTCCGCTACAAAGGCCAAATTTAGTGGCGGTATGATAACATAGGAGACGGGTCGATATACATTTCCTTTATGACCAAGTGTGCAGGTATTTTTTGTCAGATATAATCTCATTCAGAAATATTGGCTTAAATCTCCCTGTAATTTGCGGGTTATATTATCGGAATTGCCAATATTGACGGGTTTTTCAGAAAAATCGCTTATAATAAGCGGCATTCATGAAAGCCAACCCATGCTGTTGCTTTGATGCACAAAATTTTGTCTTAAGCATCTTCATCTAAAATCTTCAGAAGATGTTCAGACAGTCGCTTTTCTTCCTGTTTAATTCTTGCTAGGTCTGCAAACGATGAATGCTCCAGTCGCTTTAACACCTGAGTTATTGACCCAATTAACGGCAATAGTCGGTGAAAACCGTATTAAAACTGATGCTGATAGTCTCCAAAACTGGGGTCGTGACCATACAAAGCATTTTGATCCGAATCCATCGGTCATTGTTTTTCCATCCAGCACGGAACAAGTACAAGCTATTGTGAAACTGGCCAATCAGTTTAATGTTGCAATTACGCCATCGGGCGGACGTACAGGTTTGTCTGCGGGTGCAGTCGCAGCCAACGGTGAAATTGTGGTAAGCATGGACAAGATGAATCAAATCTTGGAATTTTTCCCTGCAGACCGTATGGTGCGCGTGCAAGCGGGTGTTGTGACCGAACAACTGCAAAACTATGCAGAAGAACAGGGTATGTATTATCCGGTCGATTTCGCCTCTTCAGGTTCTTCACAAATTGGCGGTAACATTGGCACCAACGCAGGCGGTATTAAAGTTATTAAATACGGCATGACTCGTAACTGGGTGTTGGGCCTAACTGTAGTGACAGGTAAGGGCGACATCCTTCGCCTGAACAAAGGCATGATCAAAAATGCAACGGGTTATGCGCTGCAACATTTATTTATTGGCGGTGAAGGTACACTCGGTTTAGTGACCGAAGCTGAAATTAAACTAGAGCGCCAACCGCAAGATTTACAAGTGATGGTATTGGGTGTGCCTGATTTTAATTCAGTGATGCCTGTATTACATGCCTTCCAAGCCAAAATTGATCTGACTGCATTTGAATTCTTTGGTGAATTGCCAATGCAGAAAGTGTTGGATCATGGCCATGTGCAACGTCCATTTGAAACTCAATGTCCATTCTATGTGTTGCTTGAATTTGAAGCGCCATTTGAACCAATTATGGACAAGGCGATGGAAATTTTTGAATACTGCATGGAACAAGGCTGGGTGATGGATGGCGTGTTGAGCCAAAGTCTAGACCAAGTCGAAAGCTTATGGCGTTTGCGTGAAGACATTTCTGAGTCGATTGCGCCGTTCATTCCATATAAAAATGATATTTCAGTGCTGATTACTCATGTTCCTGCATTTATTCAGGAAATTGATGCAATTGTGGCAGAAAACTATCCTGACTTTGAAATTTGCTGGTTTGGCCACATTGGTGACGGTAACTTGCACCTGAATATTCTAAAACCTGCAGATTTAAGCAAAGATGAATTCTTTGCTAAATGTCAGGTGGTGAACAAGTACGTGTTTGACACAGTGAAGAAATATGATGGTTCAATTTCTGCAGAACACGGTGTGGGGATGACCAAAAAACCATATTTGGAATATTCTCGTTCGGCTGAAGAAATTGAATATATGAAAGCCTTGAAGCAAGTATTCGACCCTCAGGGCATTATGAATCCAGGCAAATTATTTGATCTGTAATTCATTTGAGTTAATAAAAAACGCATCCTAGAGATGCGTTTTTTATGCTGAGATTTTAATTTTACATTTCTATGCTAGCGTTTTTGCGCTAACAAGGCATCATAGAAGTATGAATAATAATGAACATTTTGGAGGAATTATGTTGCGTTTAATCACGGTTTCAGCATTGGGTATTGGGCTATTGTCAGGTTGTGCAACCACACAAAATATTATTTCACAGGTCAGTCCTGCAGAAACGCCTTTGGCGCAAGTATTAAAACAACGTCCAGATTTGCGTAAACAACTCAGCACGGTGGAAATTCGTCAATACTTTAACCGTGTGGAAGCACCAACTGCGGCAGAAGTAAAAATTACCGAAACAGGATTAATGGACGATTCAGTGCGTTCTATTCGCAGCATTTATCACTTCAAAAATGTGAATGGGCAATGGCAGCAGGGTGATGTGCAAACTGCTTATTTATGTGCACGTGGTAAAAATACCAAGACTTTCCAAGCAAAAAAATGCCCTTAATTTAGTAGCGACTATTCGGCATATCATTCATGTATGAATCTAAAGCTTGGCTCTAATGAATGATGTTCTAAAAGTGCAACAAAGCGTCTGTGGATAATACTCGTGTTATCCACAGATTTTATTTAGGATCAAACATCTTCCATTCAGTTCAGGCTGGTACGTAAAGCTATGTCACTTAAAACATTGGCGTTTCTACACCGCAATGATAGCCGTTTTGCCGTGGGCGATTTTTATCCTGTCCTTTCAATCTTTTCGCATTATGAATTGGGCAATACCGTATCGCCTTTTTTATTGCTCGATCATTTAGGGCCGGGTGTTTTAAAACCAACGCAATTGCGTAAAGGGGTTAGCGACCATCCGCATCGGGGTTTTGAAACGGTCACGCTTATGTTTCAGGGTGAATTGGAACATCGTGATTCAAGCGGTGGGGGCGGAATCATTGCCGAAGGTGACGTACAGTGGATGACAGCCGCTTAAGGGGTAATGCATCAGGAAGTCTTTAGTGAAGCATTTTCTAGGCAAGGTGGTGCTTTTGAAATGCTGCAATTGTGGGTCAATTTGCCTGCCAAAGACAAAATGAATCCGCCGCGTTATCAACGTTTACGTGCGGCACATATTCCTAAAATTATGTTGGCAGATGATATGGGTTATGTGCGAGTGATTGCTGGTGAGTATCAACAACAAGTAGGGCCTGCCCAAGTACATTCGCCTATGCACGTATATGATGTATTTGTAAAACAAGGGCATCGAATTCAATTGCCTGCGCAATCGGGCGAGACCACCTTGTTGTATATGCGTTCTGGGCGTGCCCAATTTCAGTCTACAGATGAAGAATGGGATGATCATGCTTTAGCCGTGATGTCGAGTCTAGGAAATGATGTTGAATTGACAGCATTACGTGACAGCCATTTTTTATATTTAAGTGCTACGCCTTTGCATGAGCCGATAAATGGGCATGGTCCATTTGTAATGAACAGCTATGCAGAAATTCTAGAGGCATTTGATGATATTAAAACAGGCAATTTTATCCGTTACCCCGCTGAAGGAAGTGATGCCTGATTGGGTCTGATGTCGCATCAAGTGCTAGGTTCTATTCATCTCAATGACTAAAAAAATGCGCCACAAATTTGCCATTCAACTCTGTTAAACTGCAGCTCAATTTTCTATTTTATGGGCTAACCGCTGCTGAATTGTATCGTTTAGTCCTTTATAACTCATGCCACAGCAGCAAAAAAATACCATTCAACGTGCCACACTCATGTTTCCCTTGGCTTTGGTCTTGTTTGAGTTCGCAGTTTATATTGGCAATGACTTGGTTCAACCTGCGATGTTGGCCATCACACAAGATTTTGGTGTCAGCAGTGCATGGGCAGCTTCGTCCATGTCATTTTATTTGTTGGGCGGTGCTTGTGTGGCGTGGTTATTGGGGCCACTCTCTGACCGTTTGGGGCGCAAAAAAGTATTATTGGGCGGCGTGGCATTTTTTACTCTGACCTGCTTATTGATTCTATTAATTCAGAATATTGAAAGTTTCCTAGCCCTCCGTTTTTTACAAGGGTTTGGCTTGTCGGTCATTAGTGCAGTCGGTTATGCGGCTATTCAGGAAAATTTTGCAGAGCGTGATGCAATTAAAGTCATGGCACTCATGGCAAACGTCTCTTTACTTGCTCCCTTGCTAGGCCCAGTCTTAGGTGCATTTATGATTGAGCATGTTTCTTGGCACTGGGGATTTATTGGCATAGCACTGTTGGCATTTTTGAGTTGGTTTGGATTGAAAGCCAAAATGCCTGAAACTCAGCAAAGTATTCCTAAACGTCCGTTTCGAGATGTTTGGGATGATTTTAAGCAAGTTTTTCAAAATACCAGATTCTTAGGTCTAACATTGGCGCTGCCTTTATTGAGCATGCCCTTAATGTTGTGGATTGCGTTATCTCCCGTGATGTTGGTTGAAGATTTAGGCTTTAGCAGTCTGCAATACGGTTTGGCGCAGTTTCCTGTTTTGGGTGGTTTGATTTTAGGAAATCTGGTGCTGATGAAAGTCATAGACCGTTTGCCTTTAGGTAAAACAGTCTTGATTGGCTTGCCTTTAATGTTGTTGGGCAGCGTGCTGATTGTATTGGGTGCAATTGGGCAAAGCTATTTTGTATGGTGCTTGGTGATTGGCATGAGCCTGATCAGTTTTGGTGAGGGGATGAGCTTTTCAGTCTTATATCGTTTTGCCTTAATGTCATCGGAAGTGTCTAAAGGCACTGTTGCTGCCAGTGTTTCAATGCTATTGATGCTGTGCTTTTTTATTGTGATTGAACTGGTACGTGTTTTATATATTCAATTTGATATTTGGGCTTATAGTGTGGCTTGTTTGGTGCTGATAATGCTGTGGTTTAGTTTGCCACGCATGATGCTTAAACAGGTGATGCAGGAGCGAGTTGCTGCAGGGCAGTTTTAAGGGTGTAAATTTTTCTGCTACATCATCAAACAAGGCGATGTTGTATCGCCTTGCAATATTTGATTTAGAAATCAAATATCAAATAATGTGTAATGTGATAAACGCTAAAAAGGACTTGTAGATTAAGCCTCTACAGGTTGTTCCATCTTTTTCAATTTAGCATCAAAAACAAATGGGCCAAAAGGTAAAATTGATGCAATTAAGCCCAAAATAAACATTTTAAGAGACCATTTTTGTTTTTCACAAACCACAAAAAGCACCACTAAAAATGCGATAAACAATACGCCGTGACCCATACCTACATATTTCACTAAAATTGGGTTATCGAACATATATTTCATTGGCATGGCAATAAATAACAACAATAAGAATGAAATACCTTCGAGTAAACCAACCAGACGTAATGTTTTAATGTTCATGCCAATCTTTTTAAAGTGGATAAAAATGCAGTGTAGCTGAAATTTAGACATTCGCAAAGATGAGCGGTTGTGATCTCTGCACATTTATAAGTTAGACACGATGTTTGCAAAATTGAGCTGTTTTTTGCTAGTTCGTAGCAAGTTTTTCAAAAATTAGTGAGTGTGGATATGAAACACGACTGATATAAAGCGAGACGAGCTGCATTGAGCTTATTTTTAGAATAATCCACAACAAGATGATTTTACTTTTTTGCGGATAAGTCGAAAGGCATGTGTATAACCCTTAACTTATCCACAATTGATTTTAAATGTTTTATTGAAAATGTATAAAGCGGGTTTAAATGACCCCACAGGCGATTCGCTCACCACCACCGCCCAATGGTTTTGGATGGTCGGCATAGTTATCGCCGCCTGCATGAATCATTAAAGCCAATCCTTCAACTTGTGCCAATGTTAAACGTGGTGCAATCACGGTTACTTTGGCTGTTCCATCGCTTGCAACACTTAAAGCAGGTAAATCACCTAAATGTCCTGTCAGTGGTGTGCCATGATGCGGGACATTTTTCGGATTAAAATGACCGCCCGCTGCCAAAGCAGCAACCATTTTTCCTTCTTTTTCTGCTGCTGCACATGAACCTTTTTCATGGATATGAAAACCTCGTTCACCTGCAGGGAGTTGCTGGAGTTGGGTGTGAATGACTAAGCCTGCTGCACTGTCACGCAGTTCGACCGTACCTAATTCTTTGCCAATACCTTGTGCTGAAACAGCATGCATTTTCACTAATTTTGATTTTTCTTGTGTGGTTGCGGTGGTGCTGCAACCCATGAGTACTAGACCACTAAAAGCAGCAAGACTGGCAAATTGGAGTATTGAGCGCATAAAAGACATCCTGTTTGTTGTGCATAATATTTAGGGATGTCTTGATTGAAACAAAGTTAGCCTCGTTACAATACAACATTTGCGTAGTGGAATGTATGTACTGTGTTGAGCTGATTTGTTCAGATCAACACAGCCATGTGAGCAATATGATCAGAAAGAAAGCTTAATCAAGCTTTGAATTGGAAGATGAATCGTCTTCGGGTAGGTCGTGTGCAAGTGTGGCTTTCGGCATCATTAAAGCTTCGGGTTGATTATTTTCATGCAACCATTCACGCCAAATAGCCAGTAACACGGCCAAAATAACAGGGCCAATAAACAGACCAATTAAGCCAAAGCTAGCAATACCACCCAGTACACCAAACATAATCAATAAGAATGGAATTTGGGTCGCACCTGAAATCACCAAAGGTCGGATGACGTTATCTGCCGTGCTGACTACACACACGCCCCAAGCCATAACGCCAATGGCTTCCATGGTATGCCCTTGGGTGAATAACCATAAGGATACCGAACCATAAGCCAGCGGTGGGCCAAAGGGAATCAGCGCAAATAAGAAGGTCACAATTGTCAGTACCATTGGGTTAGGTACATCGGCCACAAAATAACTTACACCTGCCAATAAGGCCTGTGCAATTGCCGTAAGACCAACCCCATACACCACGGCACGTGTGGTTTCAGAAATGGTATCTAAATAGTGGTGAATACGTGGCCCAATCACCATTTCTAAAGCCTTGCTGACTTGATGCAAGATGGTGTGACCATCACGATAGAAAAAGAAGAGCGATAACAGGGCAAAACCCAGTTTAATCAGATTTTTACTGACCTCATTAATGACCACTTTTCCGTAGTTTAAATGTCCCTGAATCCATAAGGAAATAGACTGCACAATACTGTTGGGATCGTGGTTAATTTCTTTGAGAGTGCGGGTGACTTCTTTTCCGATAATCGGTAAATTACGAATAAGATCAGGCACATCTAAATGCCCAGAAAAGACCTGTTTTTGCAATTCGTAATATAAATTGCGACCTTCATGTTGCAGAATAAAAATGGCAAAGGTGAGTGGAATACCTACTACCAACGTGACCAACAGCATCATTAGGGCTGCACTGAGTGTAGGACGATGACCGCATAGACGTAGCACCGACTGATACAGTGGCCAGCTCATGTAGGCAATAATTGCTGCCCAAACAACAGGAACAATGAAGTATTTGAGTATATGAAAACCCAAAAACATCAGGACAAAAAACAGTCCAAACAATAAAATTTTTTGTAATGTTGGCGCGTACTGTTGCACTGAATTCACTGAAACATTCCTAAGGTCATGTGCCATATTAACTGAAAAAAAAGCTCCCGAAAACGAGAGCTTGGTAAGTTCTGGTGAATAAACCCTAAACAGGGGATATTCTAGGCTTTAAAACCATTGGCTAGGGTCATCTACTATGGCGTTTAACACAGGTTGCCATTGATCTTGCATCTGTAAATAAGTCTTTTGAGTTTTATCAAAAATACTGAGACCCTGCATGGCCAATTGTCCGTAAGCGGCGCGTTCTGAAATCCAAGCCACAGGCTGCTGTTCAATTTTTTGGAAAAAGTCCTGAATATCTTTAGAACTGGCAGAGTTTGGTTTGACACGGTTGGCCAGTAATAAAATTTGTACCTTGCCTTTGCGAATGCGCTTAATATCTTGTAAATGCTTTAAAAAGCGACGAGTGGAGTCAATATCAAAAAACGAAGGTTGTAGCGGCGTGATAATAGCATGCGCTTCACTGACCAATTGTTCAGCATGCTCGCCCGATAATGCCCCAGGTGCATCAATAATTAAGTATTCAATATTTTTAGGTGCATCACCAATCGACTTTTCGTGACGCCAGTCCAGACTTTGAATTGGGGCGGCTGTTTCTGGTCGTTGTTTTAACCACTGTAGCGCAGATTTTTGGTTGTCGGCATCAGCTAAGGCAACTTTATAGCCTTTTTGTGCAAGTGCAGATGCTAAACTAATAGCCGTAATGGTTTTACCACAGCCACCTTTTTGGTTGGCAATTAATATAGTTTTCATGACCCTCGAATCGATTTTACGCTGCTCACTCCTAGCATAGCATTGTTTTATGCTCGGAATATGACAGTTGACAAAAGTCGTAAAGAGAACTGAAAAAATTCAGGATTAGAAGGTTAAATGTCAATTTGGATGGCCATGCTGATTGGGGCATGTATAGGCGTAGTGTTGACCACGCTGATTTTGAGTAATAGCCGTAACGGGCGGATTAAAGCTGAGTATGAGCAATATATTGCAGAAATTGAACTTGCTCATCAGCAGGCGTTATTGCAGGCGCAAAAGCGCAGTGTAAACACCAGCCGTGCGGTGCTAAAAGGCAAAATGGCAGAGCAACTGGCACCGATTATGCCAGAATTTCAGTATTTACCCAGTGATGCCAAATTTTTAGGTGATCCTGTCGATTATGTGGTGTTTGATGGTTATACCGATTATCGGGATGGCAACGGACGTGCCGAAGATATTGCCATTGTCTTAATTGATATTAAAAGTGGTGGTGCGCGTCTGACCAAAGGCCAGCAAGCCATTGCTCAGGCAATTCAGCAGGGTAAAATTCGTTTTGAAACTATCCGTATTGATTTTCAAGATGATGATTAAACATATCTCACGCTGTAACAACGCGACATGACGTCATCTTTGTGGGTTGCATGGCAATGTAAGAGGCATAGTTGGTTTTAGCTATTGAAGCAAAGTCTTTGCATTTAGATTTTAAAGTGATGACTTTAACTTATCATTTGGGTTTATGCACCCGCGCCAATAACATACGCTGCGCAAGGCTTGGAATGCCTGCAACATCGATATAGCGAACTTCGCCCAATTCAAAACCCGTTTCGAGTAGGGCGACTTCAATATCACGATTTAGATGGCAGCCATCTGCAACTTTCTTTTGAATAGGGGTAAGCAGGTGCTGTAAACGCTGAATATTTAGGCTTTGTCGGTTCAGCACATGCTCCACCACATGCAAAGTACCGCCAGGTTGTAGTACACGATAAATTTCCCGCAAACTTTGTGCCAAATCTGCAATGCTGCACAGCGTCCAAGTAGACACCACATGCTGTAGTTGTTCATCGGCAAAAGGGAGTTGTTCTGCACTTGCAGCAATGTGCTCAACTAAAAAGGGTGCTGCGTCAATTCGTTCCTGTGCCAGTTGAAAGACGGCTGCATTGGGCTCTAAGGCATAAACCGTATCGATATTTTGATAAAAAGCTAAATTGATCCCTGTACCAAAGCCTATTTCCAACACTTCACCTGACACGCCCAATAAAAGTTCACGGCGCAAATCCATGAGCGACGGGGTTTGCATGACTTGATTGAGCAGGTGCGGAAAAATATGTTTTTGATAAAGTCGGTACAGCATATTTTAATCTGATCATTCCTTTTTATTACCTTTGAGCTTAGCTGAAAAGTCTGTGCTTTTGCTATGTCAGTACATGCCAAAGACTGCATTTTGTTACTAATTTCAACTATTGTATTCATGATCTAGCGCTAAGATAAAAAGCTGAATACATGAATTTGATGGGCTGATGACCATGATGAAAAAGCATATTTCACTCAAACTGACCGCATTATTGTTGACTTTGGCTTTGCCATGTTCTGGCTATGCTTCGGTTGAGCGTAATATTGCCAAAGGCTTACCACCTGTCGTGAAAGGTCAGTCGATTGAAGTCTTGCAACCCTTTAAAGGTGATTTTCGGATTTTGGGTTCTAAAACCTATCAACATGATGCCCAAGCCAAATTTTCTCCAATTGATTATGCGGTGAGTTGGGGTTTATTTGCTGAACCTGAAATTGCCCGTCATATCACGGTCAATCAATATGACCGCTATTTAAACTGGAAAATAGATCGTTTGCCTGTACCTGCGGAACAAGCCATGCAAATGGTCTCCAATATGCACATCATTCCTGCCAACCCACAAATTGCCAAAGAAATTAAGAAGGTCAAACGTGGCGATTTGGTGCGTTTAAAAGGGGAGTTGGTGGAAGTCAAAGATCAGGATTTGGTCTGGACATCATCGCTTACCCCTACCGATACGGGGGATGGTGCTTGTGAGGTATTTCGCGTCAGTTCAATTCAGTGGATTGAAAAGGTTAAAAGTTAGGACAGGGTGATGAATGGCTATTTGCGCATGTGTTTGAGTGGATGTGTTGTGGCAGTGGGCATAAGTGCATGCACAGGTATGAATTCAAGCATTGATGGACAAACGTTTAAATTTACGGCACAGCAGCAATGTCCCGCATTGTTAGAAATGGATGTTGGGCAAACTTTAGAATTACAACTGAATGAAAACCTAAGCACAGGCTATCAATGGAGTTTGGTAGAGCCGCTGAAGTTATTTGATGTAGAAAGTATTTATCACACTGCTGAAGCTTCATCTTCTGCCCAAGTAGGGCAAGGCGGACAAAAAATATTTTATTTTCAGGCTATCAAGGCTGGTCAGGAATTGCTCCACGTGAAACATGCCCGAGCATGGGAAAAAACCGCAATACAAGAATGGCAATGTCGGGTGCGTATTTCTTGATGTGTTTGATTATGCTAAACAGCTCGAATCATTGTTAGATTCAACGGCAAAGAATCTATAATTTCTTAAAATAAAAAGCCTTGTGAGGCTGTTTATAATCAGTATCACACGGCTTTCCTATCTAAATTTAAAACTAAAATACTCAAAATTATTTGGCGCTGAGTGCTTGCCCTTCAAATCGGATGCCATCCCAACCATGTTGCATAAACTGGCGAATGTTTTGGTGGTCACTGCCTGTCAGGTTTGCACGTACCGAGGCATAGTGTTCTGCAAATAAACTGAGGGTTTGTGCCTGATCTAAACCTTTTAACTGAGCAAAAGAAAATACTTTAGCGCTGCCCTGATTTTCAGTGGCAGCATTGTTTTGTTGTCCATTTTTAAATGCGGTTGGGGTGTGGTTATAGTGTGCTTCAATGAATGCAATCACATCGGCAAATGTTGCACTGCCTGCCTCAAGTTGAGCCAATAATTCTTTTGCCATGACATCCTCCACATGTGCCTAAATTGAAATAATATGCAGACTAGCGCAATTTGGTTTTGAGTGGAAAACTTTTTCGTGTATTTAACTTATGTGATTTAGGAAGATGTAAAATCTGAGCAAAGATATGGATGCTTCGGGCAAGATATCTTGAAATACAGAGTGATTGATATCAAATAATCATATTGACAAATATAGTCAAACATATACAATTTAGGTATTAAATTTTAAAAAAACTTGCAATGAAATACTTGACTGAAAGCTTAAAGAAAGTAGAGCAAGA